>NZ_JBSGXU010000194.1:0-14942 GCF_053610205.1 Streptomyces sp. NPDC054932
CGCAACGTACGCGTTGCGGGCCCTTCCGTATGACGCGCGGGCGGCGTGCGGGTGGGACGTGGGAACAAAAAACCGGTGGGCGCCGGACCCTTGCGGAGTTCGGCGCCCACCGGTAAACGTTTCTGCTGGCCTGGAGCCCGGAACTCAGAGTTCCTCGTGCGCCACCGCGCGACGGGCGTCCGCGTCCAGCACGCCCCAGCTGATCAGCTGCTCGGTCAGGACCGAAGGGGACTGGTCGTAGATGACGGCCAGGGTGCGCAGGTCGTCCTGGCGGATCGACAGCACCTTGCCGTTGTAGTCGCCACGCTGGCTCTGGATCGTCGCCGCGTAACGCTGCAGCGGGCCGGCCTTCTCGGCGGGGACGCCCGCCAGGCGCTCCAGGTCGAGACGCAGCTTCGGCGGCGGCTCGGCGGCCCCGCCCGGAGTCGTTCCCGGAAGCAGCTCCTGCACCGGAACCCCGTAGAAGTCCGCCAGCTCGGCAAGGCGCTGGACGGTCACGGCGCGGTCACCGCGCTCGTAAGAACCGACCACCACGGCCTTCCACCGGCCCTGGGACTTCTCCTCGACACCGTGGAGGGAAAGGCCCTGCTGGGTGCGGATGGCGCGGAGCTTGGCCCCGAGCTGTTTGGCGTATTCGCTGGACATAACGCTCCCGGACGCTGTGACGCTGTGACTGATGGACACTGCGACTACGTAACTCGTGCGGCTCGGCCGCGCGGCTGGTAACTCACTGTGAGGTTACGCAGCGTTACTTGGATGCGTCAAGCCGAATGGTCTTCGTCGCCCCCCGGGGGGTCGGCCCCAGCAGTCCTCCGGCAGCCCTTCCGGGCCACCCCGGTCCGAGCCACCGGCCTGTGCCTGGTACCGTGGGAGACGTAGATCAGACGTCCTTTAAGGTCCGTCCCGTGAGGCGGAGAAGGAGGTCCTTTTCATGGACACCCAGCAGCACACCGATTCCATGCGCCCCGTTCTCGAGGCACAGGACATCGCGCGGGTCCTGACCCGCATCGCCCACGAGATCGTCGAACGCGCCAAGGGCGCCGACGACGTGGTGCTCCTCGGCATTCCCACCCGCGGTGTCTACCTCGCCCGCCGGCTGGCCGCCAAGCTCGAAGAGATCACCGGTACGAAGATCCCGGTCGGTTCCCTCGACATCACCATGTACCGCGACGACCTGCGGATGAAGCCCGCCCGCGCGATCGGTCGCACCGAGATCCCCGGCGACGACCTCGACGGCCGCCTCGTGGTCCTCGTCGACGACGTGCTCTTCTCCGGCCGTACCATCCGCGCCGCCCTCGACGCCCTCGGCGACCTCGGCCGCCCCCGTGCCGTGCAGCTCGCGGTCCTCGTCGACCGCGGCCACCGCGAACTGCCGATCCGTGCCGACTACGTCGGCAAGAACCTCCCCACGTCGCTGCGGGAGACCGTCAAGGTCCAGCTCCAGGAGGAGGACGGCCGTGACGCCGTGCTGCTCGGCCAGCGGACCGACCAGGCAGCAGGCCAGTAGACCGTCCGAGTGACGGGCCCCGAGCGGGCCCGCGCCGAGGCCTGCCCTGCGAGCCCGCACCTCCGCCCGTCAGTCCGTCTGCCCTCCCGACCTACGGAGCCATCCAGATGAAGCGCCACCTCATCTCGGCCGCCGATCTCACGCGCGACGACGCCGTCCTGATCCTCGACACCGCCGAGGAGATGGCCCGCGTCGCGGACCGGCCGATCAAGAAGCTGCCCACCCTGCGCGGCCTCACCGTCGTCAACCTCTTCTTCGAGGACTCGACCCGCACCCGGATCTCCTTCGAGGCCGCCGCCAAGCGGCTCTCGGCCGACGTCATCAACTTCTCCGCAAAGGGTTCGTCCGTTTCCAAGGGCGAATCCCTTAAGGACACCGCGCTGACCCTGGAGGCCATGGGCGCCGACGCGGTCGTCATCCGCCACCACGCCTCCGGCGCCCCGTACCGGCTCGCGACCTCCGGCTGGATCGACTCCGCCGTCGTCAACGCCGGCGACGGCACCCACGAGCACCCCACCCAGGCCCTGCTGGACGCCTTCACCATGCGCCGCCGCCTGGTCGGCCGCGACGCCGGCCTCGGCAAGGACCTGAACGGCCGCCGGATCACCATCGTCGGCGACGTCCTGCACAGCCGCGTGGCCCGCTCCAACGTCCACCTGCTGCACACCCTCGGCGCCGAGGTCACCCTGGTGGCCCCGCCCACCCTCGTCCCGATCGGCGTCGACACCTGGCCGTGCGAGGTCTCGTACAACCTCGACGAGGTGCTGCCGAAGTCCGATGCGGTGATGATGCTGCGTGTGCAGCGCGAACGCATGAACGCCGCCTTCTTCCCGACCGAGCGCGAGTACTCCCGCCGGTACGGGCTCGACGGCGACCGCATGGCGAAGATGCCCGAGCACGCCATCGTGATGCACCCCGGCCCGATGAACCGCGGCATGGAGATCACCGCCCAGGTCGCCGACTCCGACCGCTGCACCGCCGTCGAGCAGGTCGCCAACGGCGTCTCGACCCGGATGGCCGTCCTGTACCTGCTGCTCGGAGGCTCCGAGCCCGCCGTCACCACCACCCCTGCCGCCGCCCGTACCGAGGAGAGCAAGTAACCATGAGCAAGATCCTTATCCGTGGCGCGAAGGTACTCGGCGGCGAGGCGCAGGACGTCCTGATCGACGGCGAGACCATCGCCGAGGTCGGACAGGACCTGTCCGCCGAGGGAGCGACCGTCATCGAGGCCGAGGGTCAGGTCCTCCTCCCCGGCCTCGTCGACCTGCACACCCACCTGCGCGAGCCCGGCCGCGAGGACTCCGAGACCGTCCTCACCGGCACCCGCGCCGCCGCCTCCGGCGGCTACACCGCCGTGTTCGCGATGGCGAACACCTTCCCGGTCGCCGACACCGCCGGCGTCGTCGAGCAGGTCTGGCGCCTGGGCAAGGAGTCCGGCTACTGCGACGTGCAGCCCATCGGCGCCGTCACCGTCGGCCTGGAGGGCAAGCAGCTCTCCGAGCTGGGCGCCATGCACGAGTCCGCCGCCCGCGTCACCGTCTTCTCCGACGACGGCAAGTGCGTGGACGACGCCGTGATCATGCGCCGCGCCCTGGAGTACGTGAAGGCCTTCGGCGGCGTCGTCGCCCAGCACGCCCAGGAGCCCCGCCTCACCGAGGGCGCCCAGATGAACGAGGGCATCGTCTCCGCCGAGCTCGGTCTGGGCGGCTGGCCGGCCGTCGCCGAGGAGTCGATCATCGCCCGCGACGTCCTGCTCGCCGAGCACGTCGGCTCCCGCGTCCACATCTGCCACCTCTCCACGGCCGGCTCCGTCGAGATCGTCCGCTGGGCCAAGTCCCGCGGCATCGACGTCACCGCCGAGGTCACCCCGCACCACCTCCTCCTCACCGAGGAGCTCGTGCGCTCGTACAACGCGGTCTACAAGGTCAACCCGCCGCTGCGCACCGAGCGCGACGTGCTGGCCCTGCGCGAGGCGCTCGCCGACGGCACGATCGACATCGTCGCGACCGACCACGCCCCGCACCCGCACGAGGACAAGGACTGCGAGTGGGCCGCCGCCGCCATGGGCATGGTCGGCCTGGAGACCGCGCTCTCCGTCGTCCAGCAGACGATGGTCGAGACCGGACTGCTCGACTGGGCGGGCGTCGCCGAGCGGATGTCCTTCGCCCCGGCGCGCATCGGCAGCCTGGAGAACCACGGCCGCCCCGTCTCGGCAGGTGAACCCGCGAACCTGACCTTGGTCGATACCTCGTACCGTGGTGTCGTGGACCCCGCACACTTCGCCTCCCGCAGCCGCAACACGCCTTACGAGGGCCGTGAGCTGCCGGGGCGCGTCACTCATACCTTCCTGCGGGGCCGGGCAACGGTCGTGGACGGGAAACTGGCGTGACACCTGCAGTAATCCAACTGGCCGCCGAGGCCGCCGAACGACAGTCGGCGGAGGTGACCAGTGTCGGCGCCCGCATCGCGTGGGTGATCGGCCTGGCCGTCTTCATCGCGTTCGTCTACTGGCTGATGCGGCAGGGCTGGAAATGGCGCGGCGCTCTGCAGAACGATCTGCCGGAGCTGCCCGCCGCCCCCGACGGTCTCCCCGCGCACCGGCTGGCCCTGACCGGCCGCTACCACGGGTCCACCACCGCCGGGCAGTGGCTCGACCGGATCGTCGCCCACGGTCTCGGCGTCCGCAGCCGGGTCGAGCTCACGCTCACCGACGCGGGCCTCGACGTGGTCCGACCGGGGGCCACCGACTTCTTCGTACCGGCCGAGCAGCTGCGCGGCGCCCGCCTCGACAAGGGAATCGCGGGCAAGGTACTCACCGAGGGCGGTCTGCTCGTCGTCACCTGGGCGCACGGCGACAAGCTGATCGACTCCGGATTCCGCTCCGACCGCGCGGCCGAACACGCCGCCTGGGTCGAAGCGATCAACGACATGAACCCATCCATCACGACGGAAGGCGCCGAACGATGACGACCTCCACCAGGGGAGCAGCCAAAGCTCCCGCCGTACTCGTCCTGGAGGACGGTCGGATCTTCCGCGGCCGCGCCTACGGCGCTGTGGGGGAGACCTTCGGCGAGGCCGTGTTCTCCACCGGCATGACCGGCTACCAGGAGACCCTCACCGACCCGTCGTACCACCGGCAGGTCGTCGTGATGACCGCCCCGCACGTGGGCAACACCGGCGTCAACGACGAGGACCCCGAGTCCTCCCGCATCTGGGTCGCCGGCTACGCCGTGCGCGACCCCGCCCGCGTCCCCTCCAACTGGCGCTCGCGGCGCTCGCTGGACGAGGAGCTCGTCAAGCAGGGCGTCGTCGGGATCTCCGGCATCGACACCCGCGCCCTGACCCGCCACCTGCGCGAGCGCGGCGCCATGCGCGTCGGCATCTTCTCGGGCGAGGCCTGGGTGGGCATCCGCGACGAGGCGCTGCTGGCCAAGGTCCAGTCGCAGCCGCAGATGAAGGGCGCGAACCTCTCCGCCGAGGTCGCCACCAAGGAGACGTACGTCGTCCCCGCGATCGGCGAGAAGCGCTTCACCGTCGCCGCCGTCGACCTCGGCATCAAGGGCATGACCCCGCACCGGATGGCCGAGCGCGGCATCGAGGTGCACGTGCTGCCCGCCACCGCCACCGTCGAGGACGTCTACGCGGTCAACCCCGACGGCGTGTTCTTCTCCAACGGCCCGGGCGACCCGGCCACCGCCGACGGCCCCGTCGCCGTCATGCAGGGCGTGCTGGAGCGCAGGACGCCGCTCTTCGGCATCTGCTTCGGCAACCAGATCCTCGGCCGCGCGCTCGGCTTCGGCACCTACAAGCTGAAGTACGGCCACCGCGGCATCAACCAGCCGGTGCAGGACCGCACCACCGGCAAGGTCGAGATCACCGCGCACAACCACGGCTTCGCCGTCGACGCGCCCCTCGACGAGGTCTCCGAGACGGCCTACGGCCGCGCCGAGGTCTCCCACGTCTGCCTGAACGACAACGTCGTCGAAGGCCTCCAGCTGCTCGACCAGCCGGCCTTCAGCGTCCAGTACCACCCCGAGGCAGCTGCCGGCCCGCACGACGCCGCGTACCTCTTCGACCGTTTCGTATCCCTGATGGAGGCCGAGCGTGCCTAAGCGCACCGATATCCAGTCCGTCCTGGTCATCGGCTCCGGCCCGATCGTCATCGGACAGGCCGCCGAGTTCGACTACTCCGGCACCCAGGCCTGCCGCATCCTCAAGGCCGAGGGCCTGCGGGTCATCCTGGTCAACTCCAACCCCGCGACGATCATGACCGACCCGGAGATCGCCGACGCCACGTACGTCGAGCCGATCACCCCCGAGTTCGTCGAGAAGATCATCGCGAAGGAGCGCCCCGACGCGCTCCTCCCGACCCTCGGCGGCCAGACCGCGCTCAACACCGCCATCTCCATGCACGAGCAGGGCGTGCTGGAGAAGTACGGCGTCGAGCTCATCGGCGCCAATGTCGAGGCCATCAACAAGGGCGAGGACCGCGACCTCTTCAAGGGCGTCGTCGAGGCCGTCAACGCCAAGATCGGCCACGGCGAGTCCGCCCGCTCCGTCATCTGCCACTCCATGGACGACGTCCTGGCCGGTGTCGAGACCCTCGGCGGATACCCCGTCGTCGTCCGCCCCTCCTTCACCATGGGCGGCGCCGGCTCCGGCTTCGCCCACGACGAGGACGAGCTGCGCCGCATCGCCGGCCAGGGCCTCACGCTCTCCCCGACCACCGAGGTGCTCCTGGAGGAGTCCATCCTCGGCTGGAAGGAGTACGAGCTGGAGCTGATGCGCGACACCAAGGACAATGTGGTCGTCGTCTGCTCCATCGAGAACTTCGACCCGATGGGCGTCCACACCGGTGACTCGATCACCGTCGCCCCGGCGATGACGCTCACCGACCGCGAGTACCAGCGGCTGCGCGACATCGGCATCGCGATCATCCGCGAGGTCGGCGTCGACACCGGCGGCTGCAACATCCAGTTCGCGATCGACCCGGTCGACGGCCGCGTCATCGTCATCGAGATGAACCCGCGCGTCTCGCGCTCCTCGGCGCTCGCGTCGAAGGCCACCGGCTTCCCGATCGCCAAGATCGCCGCCAAGCTGGCCATCGGCTACACGCTCGACGAGGTCCCCAACGACATCACCGAGAAGACCCCGGCCTCCTTCGAGCCGTCCCTCGACTACGTCGTCGTCAAGGCCCCGCGCTTCGCCTTCGAGAAGTTCCCGCTGGCCGACGCCACCCTCACCACCACCATGAAGTCGGTCGGCGAGGCCATGGCCATCGGCCGCAACTTCACCGAGGCCCTCCAGAAGGCCCTGCGCTCCCTGGAGAAGAAGGGCTCGCAGTTCACCTTCGTCGGCCCCACCGGCGACAAGGACGAGCTGCTGCGCACCGCGGTCCGCCCGACCGACGGCCGCATCAACACCGTCATGCAGGCCATCCGCGCCGGCGCCAGCCAGGAAGAGGTCTTCGAGTTCACGAAGATCGACCCCTGGTTCGTCGACCAGCTCTTCCTCATCAAGGAGATCGCGGACGAGCTGGCCGCCGCCGAGAAGCTCCAGCCCGAGCTGCTCGCCGAGGCCAAGCGCCACGGCTTCTCCGACGCCCAGATCGCCGAGATCCGCGGCCTGCGCGAGGACGTCGTCCGCGAGGTCCGGCACGCGCTGGGCGTCCGCCCGGTCTACAAGACGGTCGACACCTGCGCCGCCGAGTTCGCCGCGAAGACCCCGTACTTCTACTCCTCGTACGACGAGGAGTCCGAGGTCGCCCCCCGCACCAAGCCCGCGGTGATCATCCTGGGCTCCGGCCCGAACCGCATCGGCCAGGGCATCGAGTTCGACTACTCCTGCGTCCACGCCTCCTTCGCCCTCAGCGACGCCGGCTACGAGACCGTGATGGTCAACTGCAACCCGGAGACCGTCTCCACCGACTACGACACCTCCGACCGCCTGTACTTCGAGCCGCTCACGCTCGAGGACGTGCTGGAGATCGTCCACGCCGAGTCGCTGGCCGGCCCCATCGCCGGTGTCGTCGTCCAGCTCGGCGGCCAGACCCCCCTCGGTCTCGCCCAGGCCCTCAAGGACAACGGCGTCCCCGTCGTCGGCACCCCGCCGGAGGCCATCCACGCCGCCGAGGACCGCGGCGCCTTCGGACAGGTCCTCGCCGACGCCGGCCTGCCCGCCCCCAAGCACGGCACCGCCACCACCTTCGCGGGCGCGAAGGCGATCGCCGACGAGATCGGCTACCCGGTCCTCGTGCGCCCGTCCTACGTGCTCGGCGGCCGCGGCATGGAGATCGTCTACGACGAGGCCCGCCTCGAGTCGTACATCGCCGAGTCCACCGAGATCTCCCCGACCCGCCCCGTGCTGGTCGACCGGTTCCTCGACGACGCGATCGAGATCGACGTCGACGCCCTCTACGACGGCCACGAGCTCTACCTCGGCGGCGTCATGGAGCACATCGAGGAGGCCGGCATCCACTCCGGCGACTCGGCCTGCGCCCTGCCCCCGATCACCCTCGGCGGCTACGACATCAAGCGGCTGCGCGCCTCCACCGAGGCCATCGCCAAGGGCGTCGGCGTCCGCGGCCTGATCAACATCCAGTTCGCGATGGCCGGGGACATCCTCTACGTCCTGGAGGCCAACCCGCGCGCCTCCCGGACCGTGCCCTTCACCTCGAAGGCCACCGCCGTCCCGCTCGCGAAGGCCGCCGCCCGCATCTCGCTCGGCACCACCATCGCCGAGCTGCGCGCCGAGGGCCTGCTGCCGAAGACCGGCGACGGCGGCACCCTGCCGATCGACGCGCCGATCTCCGTCAAGGAGGCCGTCATGCCGTGGTCGCGCTTCCGCGACATCCACGGCCGCGGCGTGGACACCGTCCTCGGCCCCGAGATGCGCTCCACCGGCGAGGTCATGGGCATCGACGCCGTCTTCGGCACCGCCTACGCCAAGTCGCAGGCCGGCGCCTACGGCCCGCTGCCCACCAAGGGCCGTGCCTTCATCTCCGTCGCCAACCGCGACAAGCGCTCGATGATCTTCCCGGCGCGCGAGCTCGTCGCCCACGGCTTCGAGCTGATGGCGACCTCGGGCACCGCCGAGGTGCTGCGCCGCAACGGCATCAACGCCACCGTGGTGCGCAAGCTCAGCGAGGGCGAGGGCCCCGACGGCGAGAAGACCATCGTCCAGCTGATCCACGACGGCCAGGTCGACCTGATCGTCAACACCCCGTACGGCACCGGCGGCCGCCTCGACGGCTACGAGATCCGCACCGCGGCCGTGGCCCGCAGTGTCCCCTGCCTGACCACGGTCCAGGCGCTCGCCGCCGCCGTCCAGGGCATCGACGCGCTCAACCGCGGCGACGTGGGCGTGCGCTCCCTCCAGGAGCACGCGGAGCACCTGACCGCAGCCCGCGACTGACGCAGGCCGTACAGCCCGGACACGGGGAGGGGGACACCGGTTTCACGACGGGTGTCCCCCTCTTCACGAGCGCAGAGGGATTTTCCGACGATGTACAAAACGTTCTTCAACCTGGTCTTCAAGCGGATGGACCCGGAGCAGGCCCACTACCTGGCCTTCCGCTGGATCCGCCTCGCGGCCCGCACGCCCGTGCTGCGCACCTTCGTGGCCGCCGCCCTGGCCCCGCGCCACGAGGAGCTCCGCACGGAGGCCCTCGGCCTGCGGATGCACGGCCCCTTCGGCCTCGCGGCCGGCTTCGACAAGAACGCCGTCGCCATCGACGGCATGTCGATGCTCGGCTTCGACCACATCGAGATCGGCACGGTCACCGCCGAGCCGCAGCCCGGCAACCCGAAGAAGCGGCTCTTCCGCCTCGTGCCGGACCGCGCACTGATCAATCGCATGGGCTTCAACAACGAGGGCTCGGCGGCCGTGGCGGCGCGCCTGGCGGCCCGCGAAGCCGTCTTCCGCACGGTCGTCGGCGTCAACATCGGCAAGACGAAGGTCGTGCCCGAGGAGGAGGCCGTGGGGGACTACGTCGCCTCCACCGAGCGCCTCGCCCGGCACGCCGACTACCTCGTGGTGAACGTCTCCTCCCCGAACACCCCGGGCCTGCGCAACCTGCAGGCCACCGAGTCCCTGCGCCCGCTGCTGACCGCCGTGCGCGAGGCCGCGGACCGCACGGTGACCGACCGCCGGGTGCCGCTGCTCGTGAAGATCGCCCCCGACCTCGCGGACGAGGACGTCGACGCCGTCGCCGACCTGGCCCTGGAGCTGGGCCTCGACGGGATCATCGCGACGAACACCACCATCGCCCGGGAGGGGCTGGGCCTGAAGTCCTCCCCGTCCCTGGTGAAGGAGACCGGCGGGCTCTCCGGCGCCCCCGTCAAGGAGCGCTCGCTGGAGGTCCTGCGCCGCCTGTACGCCCGTGTGGGGGACCGTCTGGTCCTCGTCGGGGTCGGCGGCATCGAGAACGCCGAGGACGCCTGGCAGCGGATCCTGGCCGGTGCCACGCTGATCCAGGGCTACAGCGCCTTCATCTACGAGGGCCCGTTCTACGCCCGCGCCATCCACAAGGGCCTTGCCGCGCGCCTGGCCAACAGCCCCTACGCGACGCTCGCCGACGCGGTGGGCGCCGAGACCCGAAAGGCCACCAAGTGACTGTGACCCCGTTCGGCGCCCGCCTGCGCGCGGCGATGGACTCCCGGGGCCCGCTGTGCGTGGGCATCGACCCGCACGCCGCCCTGCTGGCGCAGTGGGACCTCCAGGACGACATCGCGGGCCTGGAGCGGTTCTCCCGTACGGTCGTCGAGGCGCTCGCGGAGTCGGTGGCGGTCTTCAAGCCCCAGGCGGCCTTCTTCGAGCGGTTCGGCTCGAAGGGCGTGGCCGTCCTGGAGCGGACCGTCGCGGACGCCCGGGCGGCCGGGACGCTGGTCGTCATGGACGCCAAGCGCGGTGACATCGGCTCGACGATGGCGGCGTACGCCTCCGCCTTCCTGGACCCGGCCTCGCCGCTGTTCTCGGACGCGCTCACGGTCTCCCCGTACCTGGGCTACGGCTCGCTGAAGCCGGCCGTGGACCTGGCCCGGGAGTCGGGCGCCGGCCTGTTCGTCCTGGCGCTGACCTCGAACCCGGAGGGCGCGGAGGTCCAGCGGGCGGTCCGGGAGGACGGCCGGACGATCGGCGCGACGATGCTGGCGCATCTGGCGGCGGAGAACGCGGACGCCGCCCCCATGGGCTCCTTCGGCGCGGTGGTCGGTGCCACGCTGGGCGACCTGTCCTCCTTCGACCTGGACATCAACGGGCCGCTGCTGGCCCCCGGCATCGGCGCGCAGGGCGCGACGGCCGCGGATCTGCCGGGCGTGTTCGGCAAGGCCGTGCGCAATGTCGTCCCGAACGTCTCGCGGGGGGTCCTGAAGCACGGTCCGGACGTGAGCGCCCTGCGCGACTCGGCACGGCGCTTCGCCGACGAGATCCACGAGGCCGTCACCGCGTAATCGGTCACCCGGGAAGCCCTGCCGCACCTCCGCGGCAGGGCCTCTCGCATTTCTTGGCGAAACTCGAACGCTCTTCATCGGACAAAACCGGGGTATTTTGTCCGTGATGTACGGTTCAGTGGAGGCTGACCAGGACTTTTCGTCCGTTCTCGCTGACTGGAGCGGTGTTGGCCGCTAGTCTCCGACCAGAGTGAACGTGCAGCGAACGCGTTTCCATCGCTGTTCGGGAGCTCGCCAGGTGTGGTGCCTTCGGGCTGCCCACCGGTCCGTATCCGACAGTTCGACATCCGAGGTGACGTAGGCGTGGCTCTTCCGCCCCTTACCCCTGAACAGCGCGCAGCCGCGCTCGAAAAGGCCGCCGCGGCTCGCCGGGAGCGGGCCGAGGTCAAGAATCGACTCAAGCACTCCGGCGCCTCGCTCCAAGAGGTCATCAAGACGGGCCAGGAGAACGACGTCATCGGCAAGATGAAGGTCTCCGCCCTGCTGGAGTCGCTGCCTGGCGTGGGCAAGGTGCGCGCCAAGCAGATCATGGAGCGTCTCGGCATCTCCGAGTCCCGGCGTGTCCGAGGTCTCGGTTCCAACCAGATCGCCTCTCTGGAGCGCGAGTTCGGCAGCACCGGCGCCTGAGGCGTCGACTGAAGTTCTCCCGGCGTTCTCAGGCAGTCCCGAGAACCTGGATAATCGCTCTATGGCAGCAGAGGTTCGTCCGCGGCTGACCGTGCTCTCCGGCCCTTCAGGGGTCGGCAAGAGCACGGTCGTCGCGCATATGCGCAAGGTTCACCCCGAGGTATGGCTCTCGGTGTCGGCCACCACCCGCAAGCCGCGGCCCGGTGAGCGACACGGAGTCCACTACTTCTTCGTCAATGACGACGAGTTCGACAAGCTGATCGCCAACGGCGAGCTGCTGGAGTGGGCCGAGTTCGCGGGCAACCGCTACGGCACACCCCGCGGCGCGGTGCTGGAACGCCTCGACAACGGCGAGCCGGTACTGCTGGAGATCGATCTCCAGGGCGCACGACTCGTCCGCGAGTCCAAGCCCGACGCCCAGCTGGTCTTCCTGGCCCCGCCGAGCTGGGACGAGCTGGTCCGCCGACTGACCGGCCGGGGCACCGAATCGGCCGAGGTCATCGAGCGCCGGCTGGCCGCCGCCAGGATCGAGCTCGCTGCCGAGTCCGAGTTCGACACCACCCTGGTCAACACCTCCGTCGAGGACGTTGCCCGCGAGCTGCTAGCCTTGATGGCAGTTGTCTGATCGTTGATCGATGTTCTGAATCGATCGATTCCAGGACGGCCCCATCTTTCACCCATCTTCGGAAGGTAGAGCGTGTCCTCTTCCATCACTGCGCCCGAGGGCATCATCAACCCGCCGATCGACGAGCTGCTCGAGGCCACGGACTCGAAGTACAGCCTCGTGATCTACGCGGCCAAGCGCGCGCGTCAGATCAACGCGTACTACTCGCAGCTCGGTGAGGGCCTGCTCGAGTACGTCGGCCCGCTGGTGGACACCCACGTCCACGAGAAGCCGCTTTCGATCGCGCTGCGCGAGATCAACGCGGGTCTGCTGACCTCCGAGGCCATCGAGGCCCCGGCCCAGTAAGGCACCGAGAAGTCCTTTCACCACAGGCCCGGCAGAACATCTGCCGGGCCTGTGGTGTGTCATGGGTGGGTACGACGACGATTCAGAGCCGATCGCGTCGCAGCCGTCGAAGGGAAGTGCGTGGTGGACAAGCCGAAGGTCGTACTGGGAGTCAGCGGCGGGATCGCCGCCTACAAGGCGTGCGAGCTGCTGCGCCGGCTCACCGAGTCCGGCCACGACGTGCGGGTGGTGCCCACCGCGTCCTCCCTGAACTTCGTGGGGGAGGCCACCTGGTCCGCCCTCTCCGGGAACCCGGCCTCCACCGAGGTCTGGGAATCCGTCCACGAGGTGCCGCACGTGCGCATCGGGCAGTCCGCCGACCTCGTCGTCGTCGCCCCGGCCACCGCCGACATGCTGGCCAAGGCCGCCCACGGGCTCGCCGACGACCTGCTGACGAACACCCTGCTCACCGCCCGCTGCCCGGTGGTCTTCGCCCCCGCCATGCACACCGAGATGTGGGAGCACCCCGCCACCCAGGAGAACGTGGCCACGCTCCGCCGGCGCGGCGCCCTCGTCATCGAGCCCGCCGTCGGCCGGCTCACCGGCAAGGACACCGGCAAGGGGCGGCTGCCCGACCCCGATGAGATCTTCGAGGTCTGCCGCAGGGTCCTGGCCCGCGGGGTGGCCGAGCCGGACCTGGCCGGACGCCACGTGGTGATCAGCGCGGGCGGCACGCGGGAGCCGCTGGACCCGGTCCGCTTCCTCGGCAACCGGTCCTCCGGCAAGCAGGGCTACGCCCTCGCCCGTACCGCGGTCGCCCGCGGGGCCCGGGTCACCCTGATCGCGGCCAACACCGCACTGGCCGACCCGGCCGGGGCGGACGTCGTGCGCGTGGGGACGGCCGTACAGCTGCGCGAGGCGGTCCTCAAGGCGGCCGCGGACGCCGACGCCGTGGTGATGGCCGCTGCCGTGGCCGACTTCCGGCCCGCCGAGTACGCGGGTGGAAAGATCAAGAAGAAGGACGGACAGGATCCGGCGCCGGTCGCCCTTGTACGAAATCCGGACGTTCTCGCCGAGATCTCGGCCGATCGGGCCAGGGCCGGGCAGGTGGTCGTGGGGTTCGCCGCGGAGACCGACGACGTCCTCGCGAACGGCCGGGCCAAGCTCGCGCGCAAGGGATGTGATCTTCTCGTCGTGAATGAGGTCGGGGAAGCCCGCACCTTTGGTTCCGAGGAGAACGAAGCGGTCATCCTGGCCTCCGACGGGTCGGAAACGCAGGTCCCCTACGGTCCGAAGGAAGCCTTGGCCGAAGTGATTTGGGACCAGGTCGCCGTCCGGCTGTAGTGCGACGCGCCTGGACCGATTGCTCTTCTCCTCGTCGAATCCGTGCGTAAGAATGGAGTGCCGCAGGTCACACGGCTCCCATAAGGCGAGACGGGTGGTCCCGGAAACGGTGGCGACCGATAAACTGCATCCGGAACGTGATCGGGCGCAGCCCCCGATGTGGTTCCGCCAAATGATTCAGCCAGCAGCCGCTGCAACCCCCAGGGAGCGTTGTGTCCCGTCGTCTCTTCACCTCGGAGTCCGTCACCGAGGGCCACCCCGACAAGATCGCTGACCAGATCAGCGACACGATCCTCGACGCGCTCCTCACCGAGGACCCGACCTCGCGCGTCGCCGTCGAGACCCTCATCACCACGGGCCTCGTGCACATCGCGGGAGAGGTGACGACGAAGGCCTACGCGCCGATCGCGCAGCTCGTCCGGGAGAAGATCCTCGAGATCGGTTACGACTCCTCGAAGAAGGGCTTCGACGGCGCCTCCTGCGGCGTCTCGGTGTCCATCGGCGCGCAGTCCCCGGACATCGCGCAGGGCGTCGACACCGCCTACGAGAAGCGCGTCGAGGGCGACGAGGACGAGCTCGACAAGCAGGGCGCCGGCGACCAGGGCCTGATGTTCGGCTACGCCTGCGACGAGACCCCCGAGCTCATGCCGCTGCCGATCCACATCGCGCACCGCCTCTCGCGCCGCCTGTCCGAGGTCCGCAAGAACGGGACCATCCCGTACCTGCGCCCCGACGGCAAGACCCAGGTCACCATCGAGTACGACGGCGACAAGGCCGTCCGCCTGGACACCGTCGTGGTCTCCTCGCAGCACGCCTCGGACATCGACCTCGACTCGCTGCTCGCGCCCGACATCCGCGAGTTCGTCGTCGAGCACGTCCTGGCCCAGCTCGTCGAGGACGGCATCAAGCTCGACACCGAGGGCTACCGCCTCCTGGTGAACCCGACCGGCCGCTTCGAGATCGGCGGCCCGATGGGCGACGCCGGCCTCACCGGCCGCAAGATCATCATCGACACCTACGGCGGCATGGCCCGCCACGGCGGCGGCGCCTTCTCCGGCAAGGACCC
>NZ_JBSGXU010000195.1:0-14872 GCF_053610205.1 Streptomyces sp. NPDC054932
CGGTTCGACGGGGCGTGTGTTCACGAAGGACGCGAACTACACGAGCGGCCAGTGGAGCGAGGGCTGGGCGGAGGTCCCCGGCAACGCCGCCGGCGTCACCGCCCTCACCGCATCCGTCACCGCCAAGTAGCAGGAACCAGCTCCGGACAGCCCGGTCGCGCCTACCGCATGGACGGTTGGCGCGGCCGGGCCGTCCCCGTCGCCCCTACGGGTCGATAGGCGGCCGCCACCCTCAGCAGCCAGGCGATCTCCTCGCGCGGGGTCCGGCCGCCGGAGCTGCGGTCGAGCGTGGCAGGGAGCGCGGGCGCCGGGAGGCCCCGGGCCCGCTGCTGCACCGCGAGGCGAAGCCAGCGGGCCTCCGTGGCTGCCGGGTCCTCGTCCGTGCCGGCGTCCGCAGCGGGGGAATCCGGCGCCGTGGTGGGGGTGTCGTCGCGCAGGGCGAGTGCCGCGTCGCGGATGGCGAAGGCGCGGTGGGCGACGTCGAGGGAGCGGTCGCCGGGAGTGAACAGGTCGCGGACGCGGCCCGTCGGAGTGCCCAGGACCACGTGCGGCACTGCCGTCACCAGGTCGGCCCACAGCGGGTGGAGGCGCCACAGCGCGTACTGGTCACGGACGTAGCGGATCAGCGTGTGCGTCGGCGGTACGGAAACGCCCAGGACCAGCAGGACGATGGACACGGCCGGAAGCAGTTCGCAGATCGGGTCCGTGAGGGGGACGGGATTGCCGTCCGCGTCGAAGGTCGTGGAGTCGCCTTCCCGCAGGATGAAGTAGACCCGGTACACGGTGTAGAGAAGCCCGTTGGCTGTGGCGGCGGCCAGGCAGGTGACCCCGGCCCGCAGCGGTCCCGGGGGGACGTTGCGGCGGTTGGACCAGAAGAGGAGGGCCGCCTGCGTGGTCGACACCGCGTACACGGTGTAGAAGACGGCGAGGTAGGCCTGGACGCCGGGGTGGCCGTAGTGGGCGTCGATGCCGTACGCGCCGCTGTAGTCGTGCGGGAGGCAGAAGACGAAGAGCACGGTCAGGGTGACCATGGCGGTGACCGCGAAGACGAGCCTCAGGCGTGAGGCGCGCTCCTGATGGGGCCGCTTGTGGATGGCGTGGACGTAGTCGAGCAGGAACGAAGCCGCCATGACCCCGGCGAGGTGCTTGATCAGCAGCGTCACGTCCCCGATGCCGGTGACCGTCTCCAGGGCGTGCGCGATGCTCGGAGGGCGGGTGGTGAGTCCGACCGCGCCCGATACGAACGTGGCCCACAGGGCACGGTTCGCCCGTGTGCTGAAGGCGGACGGCGCCCGCCAGATCACCACGCCCCAGGCCAGGAGCGGCATCAGCCATTCGAACAGCGGGCGCATCAGCGCTTCCTCCATCTTCGGGTACGTATGGGGTGCAGCAGGCTCTCGGCCAGGCGGCCGGAGGCCGGATCGGCTGTGGGAGCGGTCCCGCAGAGATCTGCGAGCAGCAGCGCGATCATTTCCGCCTCCTGTTCCTCGACGGTGTCGTAGCTGGTCCGCCCGGCGCCCATCGCCTGGGCGATCATCTCCGGAGTCAGATCGGGCATCAGCGCGGCCAGGTGGGACAGTTCGAAGACCCCGGTATGGCCGCACAGAACGTGTCCGAGCTCGTGGAGCTTGATGAGGTCCTGGTGCGCCGGGCTGGTGTGCTGTTCGTAGAAGACGACATCGACGCTCGGCAGCGCGATCCACATGCCGCACGGCGCATCACGGCCGAGTTCGGGCAGCGGTTCCATGACGATGGGCCGTCCGCGCTGCTGCTCCAACGAGGCACGGAAGCCGTCGACGGTGAAGGGGCTGGGAAGATCCAGGCCCGCGAGGACGGCCTCGCAGCGCTTGCGCAGGCCCCGGGGGAGCGGCATGACTGAGGAAACGTTCCTTCTGTGAAGGGGTGAGCTTGAGGAGATGAGCCTGAAGGGGCGGGCTTGCAGAGACGAGGGGGAGGACCTTGCAGCGGGCGCGGTACGTCTCACGCGCCGCCGGTCGGGTCCTGTTGCCGCTCGCTCGTCGCGGCGTTCTCCTCGAGCTGCTTGAGCTTGTCGGCGAGGGCCACGAGCATGTGGAGGCTGCCGTCGGAGAGGCCGGAGGCCCGCTGAACGAGGCTGACCACCTCGGAGTTGCCCAGGGCCTGCCGCAAGCCGCCGATCTTCTCCAGCCGGTCGAGTTGTTCGTCCACCACGGCGGCCTTGGCGTCGTCCACGAAATAGCTCGCACCGGCCTGGATGCCGAAACCGCGCCCCAGCCAGTCGAGGGTGTCCACCGTCGGATTGGGGACCTGCCCCTTCTGGTTCACGCCGTGGTGGAGGTTGCGGATCGTGTCCTTGGAGATGACGTCGCGGCCCGCCAGCCGGTTGATGCGGTCGGTCAGTTCGCGGTACGTCGGGGCCCGCCCGCCCGCCTTCGTCGCCTCCCGGCCGATCAGCCTGTCCAGACGGTCGGCGATCTTCCGGGCACGCTCCGCAGGGCGACCGGGCTCACCTGCGGCACCATGGACGCCGAGCCCCACTGACATCACCACTACCTCCGATCAGGATCTCCCCACCGTACCGTCGGCAGACGCGGCGCTGCTCCCGCCCTTGGGCGCCGAGTCGCCGCCGCGCGCACCGGGGGCAGTGCGTGCCGGGCGCGTCCCGGACGCGGCGCGGGTGCGACCTCACCTCACGCGGTGCCGGCGGGGGCCTGGTCCGCGGCCATCGCGTCACGCAGGCTCTTCGGTCGCAGGTCGGTCCAGTTCGCCTCGACGTGTTCCAGGCACTGCCGGCGGCTCTCCTCGCCGAACACGATGCGCCAGCCGGCGGGGATCTCGGCGAACGACGGCCACAGCGAGTGCTGTTCCTCGTCGTTCACCAGGACGTAGAACCGGCCGTCAGCGTCGTCGAACGGGTTGTTGCTCATGAATCCACTCCAATTCAAGCCGTTCACGCCTCGATCCCCGGCCGGGTGTCGAAGCGTGATCCCTGAGCGGGGACAGCGACAACACATTGCCCTGAATCCTTGCTGCTCCGCACCGGGTTCGCGGGAATGGGGCCGGTGTTCCCGCCGTCCTGCGCGCGGGGCCCGCATGCCGGGCCCTCCCGCGGATGCCGTCGACGGCGGGGGTGCGGGGGTCAGTGACCGACGGGCAGGCCGGTCGGTTCCTTGATGCGTTTCATGATGATCTGCGAGTTGACCTCGGTGATGCCGGTCAGGGCCGTCAGCTTCTCGATCCACAGCCGCTCGTACGCGCGCAGGTCGGCGACGGCGATCCGCAGCAGGCAGCCCGGGCTGCCGAAGAGGCGGTAGGCCTCGATGACGTCGGGAATGTCCTGGAGGGCCGCCTCGAAGGCCTCGACCGCCTCCCGGTCGCGGCGCACCTCCACCGAGACGAGCACCTCGAAGCCGCGGTCCACCGCCTCGGGGGAGATCACGGCGCGGTAGCCCTGGATCACCCCGTCCTGCTCCAGCTGACGCACCCGGCGCATGCAGGGGGAGGGGGTCAGTCCCACCCGCTGGGCGAGTTCCTGGTTGCTGAGGCGGCCGTCGGCCTGGAGCTCACGCAATATTTCTCGGTCAATGGCGTCCATGACGCAATTATCACCCGGCGAATATGAACAGGTCTGGTGGAAAACGCAATCACATTGCGCATAGATCGCTCTATCATTGCTGCTTTGAGTACATATGTACGAGTGATACGAGTGAAGGGTGGCCCCGGCCCATGGGACGGATCGTCGTGATCAGCACCGGCGGGACGATAGCCAGCCGCTGGCAGGGTTCCGGCTTCGCAGCGGACGCCGACGGGAACGAGGTGATCGCCACCGCGCCGCTCCCCGAGGACGTCACCGTCGAGCTGGTCGACCTGTTCAGCGTGAACAGCCCGCGACTCACCACCGCGCACCAGCTCACCCTGCTGCGCACCGTGCACGAGGTGCTCGCCGACCCCGGCGTGGACGGCATCGTCGTCACCCACGGCACCGACACCCTGGAGGAGTCCGCCTTCCTCCTCGACCTCCACCACCACGACCCGCGCTCCGTGGTCTTCACCGGCGCCCAGCGCCCCATGGGCACCGCCGACGGGGATGGCCCGGAGAACCTCTACGACGCCCTGCTCACCGCCGCGAACACGCGCGGGCTCGGCGTGCTGATCGCCTTCGCCGGGCGGGTGCACGCCGCCCGCGGCACCGTGAAGACGCAGGCCGTGGCTCTGGACGCGTTCGCCGACCCCTCGAAGGAACTCTTCGGGAAGATCGGCTTCGGCAAGGTCACCATCCTGCGCACGCCCCAGCGCCCGGCGCCCCTCCCGCTGCCCGCGATGCCGGAGCTCCCGCCGCGCGTGGACGTGGTGGTGCACCACGCCGACGGCGACCCCGTCCTGCTGAACGCCGCCGTCGAGGCCGGCGCGCGCGGCATCGTCCTCGTCGGGACCGGCGCGGGCAACGCCACCCCGGAGATCGTGGAGGCCGTCCGGTCCGCCGTCGGACGCGGGGTGCTGGTCGCGCTGAGCACCCGGGTCATGGCCGGACCGGTCACCGAGATCTACACGCACGGAGGCGCCGTGGACCTCGTCGCCGCCGGAGCGATCCCGACCGGAACCCTGCGCGCCGGGCAGGCCCGTATCGCGGTCCTGTCCGCGCTGCTCGCCACGGAGAACAAGGTCGAGCAGGCCCGCATCCTGCGCGAGGCGCTGGGCGCCCCCGGCTCGGTGCTCGTCGGGGCGTAACGCTCCGGGCGGCGTGCGCGACCGTTAGGATCCGGGCAACGGTCGCTACGCTGCGGGGAGTTGCATGGAGCCCGGGACCATCGGCATCCGGCTGGCCTCGGCGGCCGTCGGACCCCTCGTCAAGAGGCTGTTCGTCAGTGAGGGCGGCGGGGCGGGCCTCGTCGACAGGCCGATCCGGATCTCGGGCCACGTCTCCTTCAGGGGAGAGAAGCGCTCGCTCACCGAGGCCGATCTCGGGACGCTGGCCGCCAAGCTGGTGAAACAGGCCCTGCGCACCGGCGAGCGCCCGATCGCCGCGGACGAACAGCAGGCCGTCACCGACGCCCTCGCGCAGACCCTGCGGGGCCTCGGCGAGCTGACGATGACCGACCTGGACGCCGTCCGGCTCGGCTCCGCGGCCTTCGCCCGCGAGCTGCGCGCCGTGAGCGGCCGCCCCGAGCGGGAACTCGGCGACGACGCCACGTACTTCCACGAGCGCCTCGTCGACGCGGCCTGCCTGCACATCCTGCAGTTCTTCACGCAGCGCTCGACGTTCGTGGCCCACGCGCTGGTGGAACAGACCCGCGGAACGGCCGAACTGACGGCCAAGGTCGACGAACTCATCCGCCGCGATCCGCTGCCGGGCGCGCAGGACGTCGCGTTCGAGCAGCAGTACCTGCCGTACGTGGCCAGGAAGCACAGCAAGCTGACCATCTACGGGATCGACCTCAGCAACTCCCCGACCCGGTGGCCGCTGGACGCGGCGTACCTGAGCCTGGAAGCGACGCCGCTGTCGGGGCACCGCCGCCCGGCTGCGGCGGCTGAACGCAACGTGCAACCCCGGGACACGTCGGCCGTCGTCCCGGTCGGCGTCGAGGCAGCCCACCTCGTTCCCTTCCGGGGAGAGACCAGTGCGCTGGATGCGGCACTCGTACTCGGGTTCGCGGTGGCCGTGCACAAGCTGCGCGCGCCGCGACCCGCCGACCAGGCCCTGGCCGACAGGTCCCGCGTCCTCCTGCGCGGTGAGGCCGGCTCCGGCAAGACCACCCTCGTGCAGTGGCTGGCCGTCACCGCCGCCCGCCAGGACCTCACCCCGCAGATGGAGTACCTCTACGACCGCATCCCCTTCGTCCTGCCGCTGCGCACGCTCACGCGCCACGGCGAACGGCTGCCCGGGCCCCAGGACTCCTGGCCGCCGCAGGCTGCCCGCTCGGAGCGGCCCAGCCCGACGGCTGGGCGCACCGCGTCCTGGCGGCGGGGCGGGGCCTCGTCCTCATCGACGGCATCGACGAGGTTCCCGACGCCGAACGCGAGCGGGCCCGCGGCTGGCTGCGCGACCTCATGTACACCTACGGCGGTGACAACCTCTGGCTCGTCACCTCGCGCCCCTCCGCCGTGGGGGCGGACTGGCTCGCCGAGGAGGACTTCGCCGAGCTGACCCTCTCCGCCATGGGCCTGGCGGAAACCGCCACCTTCATCAGGCGGTGGCACGACGCGGCCCGCGACGGCGCGGACGAGGACACGGACCTGCGCACCTACGAGGCCCAGCTCCTCGCCGCCGTGCGGACCAAACCCGACCTCGGCCTCCTGGCCACCAACCCCCTGATGTGCGGACTGATCTGCGCCCTCCACCGGGACCGGCACGGCTACCTCCCGCACGGCCGCAAGGACCTCTACGAGGCGGCGCTCTCCATGCTGCTGAGCCGCCGCGACCGGGAGCGGGACATGAAGGGCCCGGAGCTGCGGGACGAGCCGCAGCTCGACCTGCTCCAGCGCCTCGCGTACTGGCTGATCAAGAACGGCCGCGCGGAGATGGACCGCTCCCGCGCCGAGGACATCATCGCCCGGGCGCTGGCCTCGGTCCCGGAGGCCGCCTCGCTGGGCGACGCGCACCAGGTCTTCGAGCACTTCCTCCAGCGCAGCGGGCTCCTGAGGGAACCCGCCCCCGACACGGTGGTCTTCGTCCACCGCACCTTCCAGGACTTCCTCGGCGCCCGGGCCGCGGTGGAGGAGGGGGACTTCGGCCTGCTCACCGACCACGCCGGCGACGACCAGTGGGAGGACGTCATCCGGATGGCGGTCGCCCTCGCCCGGCCCGGCGAGCGCACCACCATGTTCCGCGACCTGCTGGCCCTCGGCGACCGGTCACCGGACAAGCGCGCCCGGGCCCGCATCTACCTGCTCGCCGCCGCGTGCCTGGAACACGCCACCACCCTCGACCCCGAGGTGCGCGCGGCCGTGGAAGAGCGCACCGCCACCCTCCTGCCGCCCGCGAACGAGCAGGAGGCACGGGCACTCGCGCAGGTCGGGCCGCTGGTCCTCGGCCTCCTCCCCGGTCCCGAGGAGCTCGACGACGGGGAGGCGTACCACGTGGTGATCGCGGCCTCGCACGTCAAGTCCGCCGCCGCCGTGTCCTTCCTCGCGCAGTTCGCCACGCACCGCTCCCTCCCGGTCCGTTCCCAGCTCCTCTGGGCCTGGTCACGGTTCCCGTCCGCCGACTACGCCGAGGAGGTCGTCGCGCGGCTCGACCCCACGGGTCTCCTCCACACCATCCGCTCCGACGAACAGCTGCACCAGCTGGAGCGCCTGGGGCTGTGGCGGGACCGCCTGGACGTGCGGACCGGAGTGTCCCCGCAGGCCCTGGCCGCGTACGTCGGCCGGTCCGGCATCACGGAGATGCTGATCGCGCACGACTCGGTGTCCGACCTGGACTTCCTGAAGGGGCAGAGCGCCCTGGCGTACCTCGAGGTCGGCCGCTGCCCGGAGCTGACGGACCTGTCCGCGATCGGCGGGCTGCCGATCAGCCGTCTGGGCATCTCGGACGTGCGGGCGGACCTCGACCTGAGCCCTGTCGCCCGGCTCGCGGAACTGGAGTCCTTCGCCGTCCAGGGCCCTGCCGGTTCCGGCTGGTCCGTGCGGGCCCTGCCCGTCGACGCCCCGCTGCGCTCGCTGGTGGTGTCGGGCGAGATCCGTCCCGCGCACGGGCTCACCGGGCTCGGCGGGCTGCCCCGGCTCGAAAGGCTGGTGCTCAACGCGGCGTCCAGTCCGCGCTCGGAGGCGGACTGGCAGGAGATCCGCGCCATGGACTTCCTGCTCGACCTCGGGGTGGCGGCCTCGTCGCTGGAGTCCCTCCCGGCCGACACGGTCCTTCCGGACCTGCGCATCCTGATCCTCGACGCCGCCTCCGGCGAAAGGGTCGTGCAGGCCGCGATCCGGCGGCTGCCCGCGGCGTTCCCCCGCCTGAGCGAGTGCCGGTTCATCGGCGACCTCAGGGCGGAGGACGACATCGACGTCGCGCTCCTCGCCGGACTGCCCGAACTGCGGGAGGTCTACGTCGCGGCGGGCCGCCACCGCATCCGCGGCGCCGAGCTGCTGGCCCCGTCCGTGCGACTGCGCTGCGAGTGACCGGACGGCGCCCCGTGGGCGCCGTCCCGCCGTGTCGGTCCCCGAAGCCGCGTCAGCTTCCGAAGCCGCGTCAGCTTCCGAACGCCGCCAGGATCTCGTCCGCCGCCGACGTCGGCGTCACCATACCTGCGCGGACCGATGCTTCGAGAGCGGGCGCGAGCTCCCGTACGGCCGGGTTCGCCCGCAGCCGCTCCAGCAGTTCGTCGCGGACCATCGACCAGGTCCACTCCACCTGCTGCGCCGCCCGCTTCGCCGCCAGCCGGCCCCCCGCGTCCAGCAGGGTCCGGTGCTGCTCCAGCCGGTTCCACACCTCGTCCAGCCCGCTCGACTCCCGCGCACTGCAGGTCAGGACCGGCGGCGTCCAGGCCGCGTCCACCGGGTGCATCAGCCGCAGCGCCCCCGACAGCTCCCGGGCCGCCGCCTTCGCGTCGCGCTCGTGGGGGCCGTCCGCCTTGTTCACCGCCAGGACGTCGGCCAGCTCCAGGACACCCTTCTTGATGCCCTGCAGCTGGTCGCCCGTACGGGCCAGGGAGAGCAGCAGGAAGGAGTCGACCATCCCCGCCACCGTGGTCTCCGACTGGCCCACGCCGACCGTCTCGACGAGGACCACGTCGTAGCCCGCCGCCTCCATGACGATCATCGACTCGCGGGTGGCCTTGGCGACCCCGCCCAGCGTGCCCGCCGAGGGGGACGGGCGCACGAACGCCGCCGGATCCACCGACAGCCGCTCCATCCGGGTCTTGTCACCCAGGATGGAGCCGCCCGTGCGCGTCGACGACGGGTCCACCGCCAGCACCGCCACCCGGTGGCCGAGTCCCGTCAGCATCGTGCCGAACGCGTCGATGAAGGTGGACTTGCCCACCCCCGGCACACCGCTGATGCCGATCCGCCGGGCCCGGCCCGCGTGCGGCAGCAGCTCCGTCAACAGGCCCTGCGCCAGCAGCCGGTGAGCCGGCAGGGTGGACTCGACGAGGGTGATCGCACGCGCGATGAACGCGCGCTTCCCGTCGAGCACCCCCTTGGCGTAGGCCTCGATGTCGATCTTCGGCACCGGCGGCCGCCTACAGCTCGTGGCCCAGGTCCGCGGCCAGCCGCGTCACCAGGTCATGAGCGGCGTCCGGGATCACCGTGCCCGGCGGGAACACCGCCGTCGCCCCCATCTCCAGCAGCGTCGGGACATCGGCCGGCGGGATCACCCCACCCACGACGATCATGATGTCCTCGCGGCCCTCCTCCGCCAGCTGCTCGCGCAGCGCCGGTACGAGGGTCAGGTGGCCGGCCGCCAGCGACGAGACGCCCACCACGTGGACGTCCGCCTCGACGGCCTGACGGGCCACCTCCGCCGGGGTCTGGAACAGCGGGCCGACGTCCACGTCGAAGCCCAGGTCGGCGAAGGCGGTCGCGATCACCTTCTGGCCGCGGTCGTGCCCGTCCTGGCCCATCTTGGCCACCAGGATGCGCGGACGACGGCCCTCCGCCTCCTCGAAGCGGTCGACCAGCGCACGGGTGCGCTCCACGGACGGGGACTCGCCTGCTTCGTTGCGGTACACACCGGCGATCGTACGGATCTGGCTGGAGTGCCGCCCGTACACCTTCTCCAGTGCGTCCGAGATCTCACCCACGGTGGCCTTGGCGCGCGCCGCGTCCACCGCCAGGGCCAGCAGGTTGCCGTCGCCGCGCTCGGCCGCGTTCGTCAGCGCCCGCAGGGTGTCCTGCGTGACCGCCTCGTCGCGCTCCTCGCGCAGCCGCCGCAGCTTGGCGATCTGCTGGGAACGCACCGAGGAGTTGTCGACCTTCAGGACGTCGATCGCCTCGTCGTTCTCCACGCGGTACTTGTTGACGCCGATCACCGGCTGCCGGCCCGAGTCGATCCGCGCCTGCGTGCGCGCCGCGGCCTCCTCCACGCGCAGCTTCGGGATGCCCGCGTCGATGGCCTGCGCCATACCGCCCGCCGCCTCGACCTCCTCGATGTGCTGCCACGCGCGGCGCGCCAGGTCGTACGTCAGCTTCTCGACGTACGCGCTGCCGCCCCACGGGTCGATCGACCGGCAGGTCCCCGACTCCTGCTGCAGCAGCAGCTGGGTGTTGCGGGCGATGCGCGCCGAGAAGTCCGTCGGCAGCGCCAGCGCCTCGTCGAGGGCGTTGGTGTGCAGCGACTGGGTGTGGCCCTGGGTCGCGGCCATCGCCTCGATGCACGTGCGCGTCACGTTGTTGAAGACGTCCTGCGCGGTCAGCGACCAGCCGGAGGTCTGCGAATGCGTACGCAGGGACAGCGACTTGGCGTTCTTCGGGTCGAACTGCTTGACCAGGCGCGCCCACAGCAGGCGGGCGGCGCGCAGCTTGGCGACCTCCATGAAGAAGTTCATGCCGATCGCCCAGAAGAACGACAGGCGCGGCGCGAACGCGTCCACGTCCAGCCCCACCGCCTGGCCCGCCCGCAGGTACTCCACGCCGTCGGCGAGGGTGTACGCCAGCTCCAGGTCGGCCGTGGCCCCGGCCTCCTGGATGTGGTAGCCGGAGATGGAGATCGAGTTGTACCGCGGCATCTTCTGCGAGGTGAAGGAGAAGATGTCGGAGATGATCCGCATCGAGGGCTTGGGCGGGTAGATGTAGGTGTTGCGGACCATGAACTCCTTGAGGATGTCGTTCTGGATGGTCCCTGCGAGCTTGTCGGGGGAGACGCCCTGCTCCTCCGCCGCCACGATGTAGAGCGCGAGGACCGGCAGCACCGCACCGTTCATCGTCATCGACACCGACATCTTGTCCAGCGGGATCCCGTCGAACAGCTGGCGCATGTCGTAGATCGAGTCGATCGCCACGCCCGCCATGCCGACGTCGCCCGTCACCCGGGGGTGGTCGCTGTCGTAGCCGCGGTGCGTCGGCAGGTCGAAGGCCACCGACAGGCCCTTCTGGCCGGACGCCAGATTGCGCCGGTAGAAGGCGTTCGACTCCTCGGCCGTGGAGAAGCCGGCGTACTGCCGGATCGTCCAGGGCTGGTTGACGTACATCGTCGGGTACGGGCCGCGCAGGTACGGGGCCACGCCCGGGTACGTCCGCAGGAAGTCCAGGCCCTCCAGGTCACGCCCGGTGTAGAGCGGCTTGACGCCGATGCCCTCGGGCGTCTCCCACAGCAGGTCGGCGGCCGCGGTGCCGGTGGACTCCTTCACAGAGGTGCGCCACTGCTCCTCGGACACCGCGGCGACGGAGGTGGGGTCGAGCGCCAGCTCGGAGAAATCGGGGATGCTCAAGACGGCACTCCCATCCGGTCGAGTACGGAGGACAGCACGGCGACGGCGTCACAGCCGGCGAAGACGTACTCGTCCACGGAAGCCTCAGCGGTGCCCGGCCTGCCGGCGAGGAAGACGGTCGTGGCGCCCGCCGCGCGCAGCGCCCCGGACACCGCCGCGGCCTGCTCCTCGTACAGCGCGTCGCTGGAGCAGAGCACGGCCATGCCGTCCGCCCCGCTCGCGGCGTAGGCCTCGGCGGCCGTCGCCGGATCCACCGACACCGGATCGTGCACGGGTTCGATGCCGCCCGCCTGGAACAGGTTCGAGGCGAAGGTGGCGCGCGCGGTGTGCGCGGCCGCCGGGCCGAGCGCGGCGAGGAAGATCCTCGGCCGGGCGCCGGTCGCCGCCAGGTGCGCGTCGCTGCGGGCGCGCAGGGCCTCGTAGGCCTCGTCGCGCCGGACGCGGGGCAGTCCGCCGGAGGGTGCGGCGGGCGCGGGCTCGCGCACGACCGGCTTCTCCGAGAGCAGCGGGAACTCGCTGACGCCGGTGATCGGCTCGCGGCGCCGGGCCAGCTTCTTGGAGCGCTCGGCCCAGGTGGCGGCGAGCCGCTCGGCGACCAGCCCGGAGCGCAGGGCGGCGGCCTGGCCGCCGGCCTTCTCCAGGGTCCGGAAGAACTCCCAGGCGGCGTGGGCGAGTTCGTCGGTGAGGCGCTCGACGTAGTACGAGCCGCCGGCCGGGTCGATCACCCGGGCCAGGTGCGACTCCTCCAGCAGGATGGTGGAGGTGTTGCGGGAGATCCGGCGCGCGAAGGCGTCGGGCAGGCCCAGCTCGTTGTCGAAGGGGAGCACGGTCACCGAGTCCGCGCCGCCCACACCCGCGGCCATGCAGGCCACGGTGGTGCGCAGCATGTTCACCCAGGGATCGCGGCGGGTCATCATCACCGGCGAGGTCACCGCGTGCTGGAGCTGGGCACCCGCCTCCGGGGCCCCCGAGGCCTCGGCGATACGGGCCCACAGCCGGCGCGCGGCGCGCAGCTTGGCGATGGTGAGGAACTGGTCCGCGGTGGCGGCGTAGCGGAACTCCAGCTGTCCGAGCGCCGCTTCGATGCCGAGGCCCCCCTCGGTCAGCGCGCGCAGGTAGGCGACACCGGTGGCCAGGGACAGGCCCAGCTCCTCGGCGGCGCTGCCACCGGCCTCGTGGTACGGCAGCGCGTCCACGGTCAGGGTGCGCACCCCGGGCCAGCCGGCGGCGGCCTCCCGGGCCAGCTCGACGGCGTCGGCCGCGTCCAGCGCCTCACCCGTCCGGGCCTCGTGGCCCAGCGGGTCGGCGCCCAGCGAGGCCCGGGCGGCCTCGGGGGCCACCGCGCTCTCGGTGAACAGGCGCAGCAAGGCGCGGGCCGCTTCCGCGTATTGGGCTCCGGCGTCCAGGGCGATGGGGGCGAGGTCCAGATAGACCCCGTCCAGCGCCCGGGCGAGGCCCTCGACCGGGAGACCGTCCCGGCCCACGGTGAGCCAGAGCGAGGTGACCCCGTTCTCCAGGTCGGCGAGCGCCGCCTCGTTCAGGCGCACCGGATCGGTGCCCGCGAGGCGCTGGCGCACGTCCCAGCCGTTCGCGGTGGTGCCTTCCGGCCTGCCCCCGCGGACGAACGGGGCGAAGCCGGGGAAACCGGTGTCGGAAGCCGTCCCTTCGGGCGGCGCGGTGTACAGCGGGCGGGTGGTGAGCCCGTCTTCGAGTGGGGTGGACAACGCTTCTTCAGCGGCCTCGCCGGAGGCTTCCTTGCCCGACTTGCGCAGTACGCCCTCTACAAGGCGCTGCCACTGCTCATGCGTCGCGTCAGGGAACTCGGCGGCCAGGGAGAGCCCGTCGTCAGGCAGGACCGTCATGGCTCGAATGTAGGGGAGGGCGCTCAGGTGGCACCATACCGACGGGTGTGATCTCGCACTCTCATGACATGTGATAAGGATCTTGGAATACCCGGCTGAGCAGCACCGTTGCCGCCGCCTCGGGGAGCACGGCCGGTCCGGCGTGGGGTCCCACGATCCGCTCCGGATCGTCGCAGACGTGCGAGAGCTCCAGCGCGGCGGCCCTGATCTCCTCCAGATATCCCTCGTGCAGGACGCTCGCCAGCTCGGTCACGACCATGACCGCCGGATTGAAGACATCCAACAGAAGGGCCGCCGCGCGGCCCACCGCGCGGGCGCGCTCGCGCAGCAGCCGGTCGGCGCGCGGGTCGCCGAAGGCGGCCGCGTCCACCAGCAGGTCGACCGAAGGGTCCGGCACGATGCCCCGGCGCACGGCCTCGGCGCCGAGCGCGGTGTCCGACGCGGTCGCCTCCAGGCAGCCGGTACGCCCGCACGCGCACGGGGTGCCCGACCGCGGCACCGGCAGGTGGGCCACGTCGCCGGCCGCCGCGCCCGGACCCTGGTGCACGGTCCCCTCGATCCCGAAGGCGGCGTCGACGACCCGGCCGATGAACAGGTGCACCAGACTCCGGCGGGCCTCGGGCCGGCCGAAGAGGATCTCGGCCCGCGCGACGGCCCGGGCGTGGTTGTCCACCCGGACCGGCAGCCCGAGGGCGGCGGACAGCTCGGCGGCGAGCGGCTTGCGGCTCCACCCCAGCGCGGGGTGCCGTACGACGACCCCCTCGTCGGGATCGATCCACCCGCCGAGGGCCGCGCCGACGCCCAGGAGCGGGCGCCCGGTGTCGAACTCGGCCAGGAAGCAGCCGAGTTCGGAGGCGATCAGGCCGAGGAGGCCGGCCGCGGGACGCCCCTCGTGGGGGAAGGCGCGGCGGGCGAGCAGCTGCCCCCGGAGGTCGACGAGACTGAAGGTCGAATGGGGCACCCCGATGTGCAGCCCGGCGGCGACCGGCCCGCCGACGGCCCCGGTGTGCAGGTCCAGCGGGATCCGTGGCCGCCCCACCCCACCGCCGGGCCCGGGCAGCTCGCGCAGCAGCCCGCCGCGGAGCAGCCCGGTGGTCTGCCGGGACACGGCGGCGGGACTCAGCCCGCACAGCGGGGCGATCCCGCTGCGTGCGACCGGCCCGTGGTCGAGCACCGTCCGCAGCACGGTGGCGGCATTGGCGGAGGTCCGGCTGTCACCGGCCATACGCGTCACGCGGTCTCCTCGGGGGCTGGGTGTGTCCCCCGATCATGCCGGGTCCCCCGCGGCGGCCCCGTACCCCGGCGAACGCATGGCGGCCGCGTTGCGGGGGCGTGAAATCCGGCCACGGTTTTCGGCCGCCGGGAGGGGGTGGCGGGCGGTCCGGGGTGCGGGTGAAAGCCCAGGTCGCCGGGGGTGTGCGGGGTGGGCCGGGGGGCCGGGCGCGGGAGCGTTCGGTGGCTGCGGACGGGGGTTGACCGGGGGCCGGAGCCGCTGACACGCTCCGGGACATGTCCGCGAACGCATTCCTCGCCCCGCGGCTCCACACCACCGGCCTCTGTACCGAGCCGGGAGAGTGTCCGGGCCGCTGTCCGGCCCCCGGCCGCGCCTGACCGTGACCGCCTGACCGCGACCGTCCCTCGGGTCCCCCGGGGCACCCCCAGGGGTGGTGC
>NZ_JBSGXU010000196.1:0-14872 GCF_053610205.1 Streptomyces sp. NPDC054932
CCCCGGGGGAGCGGCCGGCCGGACGGGGACCCCGGGGTTCTTACGGAACCGTGACGTGCGGCCCGCCGGACACGGCGCGGGGCCGTACGCGCAATAGCGTCGGGGCATGCGTGTACTTGTGACTGGAGGCGCGGGCTTCATCGGCTCGCACATCGTCGCCGAGCTGATCGGCCGCGGGCACGAGCCGGCCGTCCTCGACCTGGCGCGGGACGGGCGGGACGTACGGGACCCGGATGCCGTGGCCCGCGCGCTGGCGGGCATGGAGGCGGTCTGCCACCAGGCGGCCAAGGTGGGCCTGGGGAAGGACTTCGGGGACGCGCCCGACTACGTGTCGGCCAACGACCTCGGCACCGCGGTCCTGCTGGCCGCGATGGCACGGGCTCGGGTGCCGCGGCTGCTGCTCGCCGGATCGATGGTCGTCTACGGCGAGGGACGCTACGAGTGCCCCGCCCACGGAGTGGTACGGCCCGGCCCGCGCGACGAGAGCGATCTGAGGGCCGGGAGGTTCGAGCCGCGCTGCCCGGCCTGCGGCGCCGACCTGGCGCCGGGGCTGGTCGGGGAGGACGCCCCGACGGACCCGCGCAACGTCTACGCCACGACCAAGCTCGCCCAGGAACACCTCGCGTCCTCCTGGGCCAGGGCGACCGGCGGACGCGTCATCTCGCTGCGCTACCACAACGTCTACGGGCCGGGGATGCCCCGGGACACCCCGTACGCGGGGGTGGCCGCACTGTTCCGGTCCTCGCTCGCGCGGGGCGAGGCGCCGCGCGTCTTCGAGGACGGCGGACAGCGCCGGGACTTCGTCCACGTGCGGGACGTGGCCGGGGCCAATGCCGTCGCGCTGGAGTCCCTGGCGCAGGCGGACGCGGCTGCGGGCACCGGCCCCGGGTCCGGGCACGGACCCGGGGGCTTCACCGCGTACAACGTCGGCAGCGGCGACCCGAGGACCGTCGGCGACATGGCCGGGGCACTGGCCGCCGCGTGCGGTGGCCCGGCCCCGGTCGTCACCGGCGAGTACCGGCTCGGCGACGTCCGGCACATCACCGCCGACTCGGCGCGCCTGCGGCGCGAGCTGGGCTGGCGTCCGGCGGTCCCCTTCGCCGCGGGCATGGCCGAGCTCGCGACGGGCGGCGGGACCCCGCCCCGGTCCGGGCCCGGGGATTCCGGCGGGGGGATCCTGGTCAGCCGGCCGGGGTCAGCGGAATGAGTCGATGTTCTCGCTCACCCAGTCGTCGTAGGTGCGCGGGGGGCGGCCGATGACGTCCTGCACGGACGGCCGCTGGTCGAGGGTCCACCGGAGGAGCTCGGCGTACCGGGCGCCGTACTCCTCAAGTGCGTACAGCGTCACGTCGATCGCGCCCTCGGGCCAGCCGAGGCCCTGCCAGACCGCCCGGCTCTCGTCCGGCGCCAGATCGACCGTACCGATGTCGCGGCCGAGGGCCGCGGCGATGCTCCGTATCCGTGCACGGGTGCTCAGCGGCGGGCCCACCGCCTCCACGACCGTCCCGGCGTGCTCGTCACCGGTCAGGGCCACGGCTGCCACGGCGGCGAGGTCCTCCTCATGGATGAAGGGGTAGTGCCCCTCGGTGAGGAAGGCCTCCCGGACCGTCCCGTCGGCCCGGACGGTGTCGGGCCAGTCCGACCCCGTCGCCGGGTAGGTGCCCTCGACAACGGCACCCATCACGGCCGACGGCCGGATGTGCGTCCAGGCGATGCCCGAGTGCTCCACCGCCTTCTCGATCGCCAGCCAGAACCAGGTCTCCGGCGGATTCGCCTCCTCGTACTCCGGCCCGTGGGACGACAGCAGGACGACCTTTCCGGCTCCGGCGTCCCGAGCGAGAGCAAGGGCGTCCCGGACCGTCGACGGCAGGGCCCCGGCGAGGAACACGGCCCCGACACCGTCGAAGGCCCGGGCGCTCTCCAGCGGGCGGGTGATGGACCCTTCCACGACCTCGACCGTGTCGGACCAGTCGCCGCACTGGCCCGGCTCGGCCAGCACCCGCACCTGCCGCCCCATGGCGAGCAACTGACGTGCCAGGCACCGGCCGACGATCCCCGTCGGGCTGTTGCCCTCGCCCTTGCGCGGACCGACGACGGTCAGCAGACAAGTGCCTTGGCCGGTCGATGTCTTCTCACTGCGCTCTAACCTGTCCATGGCAAGACCCTTGCACGTGAGTGGAGATCCTGCCGGGGATAGTGGCGGGCGGTGAGGCCGCCGAAGGGTTCACGGCGCAGCCCTGGCGCCCGGCCTCGTCGGCGACGACGCTGCGAATCGGGTGCTGCTGGAACTGGTCGGATCTCCGCGCGCGTTCGCCGAGTCCTTCGGTGACATGGCTCCACCGCTGCAGCTCCAGTGCAAGCCGTACCAGGAGCTGCTCACGTGCGCGCTGCTCCGGCGGGTCGACGATGCCGGAGCACGTGACCGGGCCGCCTCCCGGAGGCCGGACGGCAGGCCGCTACTTTCGGATCACCCGGCTGACCCGCGGCGGATGGCGCCGAGGCGGTCGATGACCCGATCGGCGGTGGACTTGGACACTCCGAAGAGCGGCGCGAGTCGGGGCAGGGCCGAGTTGGTGTGCCAGTACGCGGCCACCAGTAGCAGCCGGTCCTCCAGGGACAGCTTCCACGGCCGACCACGGCCCGGCGCGTCGCCGCCCTCGCGGCCGGGCGGCCCTTGGCGATGCGCGGGATGTGGATCCCGTCGAGGACCTGGGCGAACGGAATCCGACGGGTTCGCCGATTCCCACACTGCCCCCCCGGCGGGATCCCACCGTCCTTGCTGTAGTCCGCTGCGGATCCTCGACGGGTTTGGCGGCGCTTGACCGGTAGGCGCGCATGTTGAGGTGTCGCGTATTCGTCAGCCGAGGCGTGTGCATGGCCCGATGAGACCGACAGTGATCCGGGAGTCTCGTTCTCTGCTGTTGGACCTCGTCTTGTGACTGCGAGCTTCCGCTTACTCCAGATAGAGAGCTGCCAAGCGGGGCAGTCGGCGGGTCATTTCGTCGTGGTCATCGAAATCGAAGTTCCAGGTGGGGTCCAGCTCCCGGTAGCGGATGGTGGGTGGGCTCGCTGGGAGCTGATCACCGGTCGCCGAGATGTGTGCGTTCCAGGCGATGCCCAGCGTGTCCTCACCCTCCAGGTCGAAGCCGTCGGCTGCGGAGGCTTGAACGATGGGCAGTTCTGCCAGGGCATCGGGATCAGCGACTACGCGCTCGAATACTTCACAGCCCTGAGCGATCAGCCAGCCGCGGAAGTAGTCGAAGCCGTCGTCAGAGCACCCACCGTTGGCAAGGTAAGCAGCGGCCCAGAGAGGATTGCTGTAGGAGTCAACCATCAGGTCCCACAGAACCTGCTCAGCTGCGACGATCTCCTCGACCGGCCGGGAGGCCAGCAGCGAGGTCGCCTCGCGAGCGACCGCTTCGCCGTCGTTCGGGTTGGACGCCCGATTGCGGGCTGCCTCAATGAGCTGCCAGAACTGCTGCTTGTTCATGGAGGCAGAGCCTGCCACCTGGTACTGACATCGGGCCGGTCGCGGGAGCTTGGCTCACCAGAGCAGCCACGTCGCTCCTGTCAGCGTGTGTGGTCGCCAGGTGCATATCGACTCCAGGTTCCTCCGGCTTCGGTGACCAGGCGGGTGGCGGTCTTGTCGTGGTAGCCGAGTGACTTCGCGATGATGGGTGCCGGGGCTTGGAGGACGAGCCGGCGGATCGCGGAGGTTTTGCCTCGTTGCGGCGGGACGCCGATCTTTCGCGTTCCACGCGTCGCTGCACCCGACCGTCGTCGTACGTCTGTCACGCTGATCGCGGACTCACCCTGTTCGCCAGACGCCGGCCCGATTCACTGGATGCCGGCTCGTCTGCGATCGATGTGCCTGCGCGGTCGCCGGTGCCCGGCACGTCCTTGGCGAGCCGGCCTGCGAGTGCGCTCACCGGGCATCGACCGGGTGAGGACGCCGAGTGTGAGCAGAGCGAGCGCCGGCAGCACGGCGACGATGATTCCCATCGGCAAGGCGTCGGTGGCGCCACCCGCGCCGGCCAGCGGAGCAAGTGCCCCGCCGATCATGAACTGGCTGAAGCCGAGCAGAGCGGCTGCCGACCCGGCGTGTCCGCCGTGGTCGGCCAGGGCCTGGGCCGCGGCGTTCGGCATGACCAGGCCCACGCTGGAGACCAGGACGAACAGGCCGATCAGGAGCACGGGCAGGGGTGCCCGTGTCAGCACCGCGCCCAGGACCGTGGTGCCACCGGCTGTCGCGCCCAGCAGACCGGCGAGCAGCAGCACGCGGGCGCCGGCCCGGGCCACCAGCCGGCCGCTGATCTGGGCGGCTGCAATGAGTCCGGCGGCGTTGACGGCGAACACGGCGCTGTACTGCTGCGGTGACAGGCCGTGGATTTCCTGCAGGACGAACGGCGAGCCGGAGATGTAGGCGAACATCGCCGCGAAGACCAGGCCGTTGGCCAGGACGTACCCGGTGAAGACCCGGTCGCTGAGCAGCTGCCCGACGACAGCCGGCAGCGGCTGGCGTGACGCGGAGGACCGGGTCTCCGGCAGTCCTGCGGCGGAGGCCGCCAGCATCACGGCGCCGAGTACGGCCAGGCCCACGAAGATCCCCGGCCAGGCCGTGACGCGCAGTAGCTGGCCGCCGAGGACCGGCGCGAACACCGGCGCCAGGCCGGTGATCAAGGTCAGTGCGGAGAAGAGACGTGCGGTGCGGGTTCCGGAGGTGCGGTCGCGGACCATGGCGTTGGCGATGACGATGCCGAACGCCCCGCCGATGCCCTGGACCAGGCGTAGGCCGATGAGTGTCCGGACGTCGGGTGCCACCGCGCAGAGCGCGCTGGCGATCGTGTAGAGGGCGAGGCCCGCCAGCAACGGACGCCGCCGGCCGTAGGTGTCGCTCAGCGGCCCGGCGATCAGCTGCCCGATGGCCAGCCCGGCGAGGCAGGCGGTGATGGTGAGCTGGGTGGCCGCGGCGCTGGCGCGCAGGTCGCCGGCGAGGTCCGGCAGTCCGGGCAGGTAGCCGTCGATGGACAGTGGTCCCAGGGCCACGAGCGCTGCGAGCAGGACGATGAATAGGGTTTGCCGGCCGGTGGCGTCGTTGCTCATGGCTCAGTACGCCACGGTGATGCGGCGGCGGATCGCGGTGCCGCTCTCGATCGTGTCGGCCAAGGCGATCGCGTAGTCGGCGTACGAGATGCGGCTGTTGCCGTCGTCGTCGGTGAGCAGGGTGTCCCCGGCGCTGCGGTAGGCCCCGGTCCGCTCGCCCGCTCCGATGACCGCGGCGGGCGACACGTACGTCCAGTCGAGGTCGTGCACGCCGAGGTAGAGGTCGAGCGCTTCGGACTGGGCCTCGGCATTGGCCTTCCACAGCGCGGGGAAGCCCGGGTCGTCCATGACCCGGGCGCCGGTCGGCGTGCGCAGGCTACCGGCACCGCCGATGGTGACCAGGCGGGTGACGCCGGCTCGGCGGAGTCCGTCGATCAGCGCACGGGCGGCACCGACGATCGTGGCGCGGTCGTTCTCCTGGCCGATCCGGGGGCCGACGGCCGACAGTACGGCGTCGTGGGAGGCGGCGAGGCCGGCGACCGCGGCGGCGTCGGTGACGTCACCGGTGGTCACGGTCAGGGCCTTGTGATCCAGGCCGTCGAGGTGGCCGGCTCGGGTGACCGCGGTGACGGTGTGGCCGCGACGCAGTAGTTCCTCGGTGGCGGGACGGCCGATGTTGCCGCTGGCACCGAACAGGACGATCTTCATGTGTTGCTCCTTGTTTCTGATGGTCACAGGACGGGCTGGCCGTCGGCGACGATGGCCGCGGTGATGCCGCGCTCGGCGGCGGCGTGCTGGAAGCGCTGCTCGATGTCGGGTTGTTCGGTGTAGAACGGCGGGTTGTGGAACAGGCCGTAGTGCATGGCGCAGACGGTGTCGGCGCCGAGTGCGACGGCGGCCTCGACGCCCTGCTCGGGGGTCATGGTCGCCGGGACGTTGGCCGCGTAGCCCTCGAAGTGGGCGATGACGCCGTTGACCGGGACGAACGCGACGTCGAACGGGCCGTGGTCGCGGGCGATCTGCCACCAGCTGCCGTGCCACTGGGTGTCGCCGCAGTGAATGACCCGCCGGCCGGCGCCTTCGACGACCCAGGCGACCTGGTCGCAGTCGTTGCCGCGCCAGTCCAGCGAGGTCACCGGGATGACGGTCAGCTCTCCGATGCGGCGTGACTGGCCCAGGTCCTGGGCAACGGGGGTGATGCCCACCTCGCGCAGCGCCGTCGCGCTCGGGGTGTGGCAGCCGATCGTGCCGGTGGCCGCGATCCGGGCGATCAGGTCGTGGTCGTAGTGGTCGGGGTGCAGGTGGGTGATGAGGGCGTGGGTGCCGGGCGGGGTATCGACCGGGTCGACCGGCCGGTGCGGCGGCCCCATCACCGGCGCCAGCGGAGCGACGTTCTCGAGCGGGTCGATCAGCAGGCGGGTGTCGCCGAGACGGATCTCGACGCCGGCCCAGGCCAGCCGACGCACGGAAAGGGTGGTGGTCATGGCAGCGACGCTAGACGGACGTTGTTGAGAAAGTCAACAAGAGAGTTTTGAATCTCAACACCACGATGTAGGGTGGTGGCATGCGCACCTACGGGCAGTACTGCGGCATCGCGAAAGCACTGGACACCATCGGTGACCGATGGACCCTGCTGATCATCCGCGAACTGCTCGCCCTGGGTCCTTGCCGGCACACCGACCTGCGCAACGGGCTGCCCGGGATCGCCAGCAACCTGCTGGTCGACCGGCTCCGCGAACTCGAGGAAGCCGGCCTGATCCACCGCGAGGCCGCCCCGCCGCCGGTGGCCACCACCCTGTTCTCCCTCACCGAGCGTGGCCGCGAGCTGGAGCCGGTGCTGCAGGAACTGAGCCGATGGGGAATTCCGCTGTTGCGTGAGCCGGCCGGCAGCGACACCTTCCGCACCCACTGGCTGGACATGCCCGCCCGGGCACTGACCGACCACCGCCCCGACCAGCCGGCAATCGCCCTGCAACTGCACGCCGACGGCAACGAAGACCTGGTCATCGAAGTCAAGGACGGCTCGGTGCACACACACGCCGGCCGGGTCGACCACCCCACCGCGTCACTGACCGGACCGCCGCACCTGCTGGCCGCGACCCTGCTCGGCGACCTCGATCTGAGCGCCGCAGTACAGCAAGGCCTGCGGCTCAGCGGCGAACGCGAGGCAGTACTGCGCATCCTGCCCCGCTGATCCGGGTGTGAGACTGGTAGGAACATCGGTACGGCGATTGGTGCTGAGATTGATCATGGTCAGGGCGTGAGGGCGCTGACCCGGTTCTCGTACTCGCGGCGGGCCTTGCGCTGAGCCGGTACCGCAGGGACGCCTTGGGCACCGTCGAGCGGCTGGCAGCGGGCGAGGAGCTGGCGGTGTACGGCGGGGGCGGCGCTGACGCGCACCGCACGCCGGGACGACTCCAGGCTGGCCCGCTCCGGGTCCCCCTGGGCGCTGGCTAGGTAGCCGACGGTAGTCGTCGGCCACTCGTGCCCCAGCAGCACCTGCACATCCCACAACGGCATCCCGCTTTGGTAGTTGTGCGTTGCACACGCGTGGCGCAGCGGATGCGGGAACAGCACCGTCACCGTGCCCTTCAAGTGGGCCAGCGACGCCGCCCGAAGGGCACGCCGGAAGGCGTCCGGATGGACCGGCGCCGCAGTCGAGACGTCCGCCGGCGACGTCGGCAGCCGCTCAGACGGGAACAGCGGCGCGAACGGGTCCTGCGCATCGTCCGGGAACAAGCCCCGGACCTCCTCCACGTACCTCGGTGAACATGAACGCCATCCGCTCGCGCGGTCCCGAGCCGCGGGCTCCCTTTCCCTGGGCGAGGAACCGGCCCCACTGTCCCTGGTCCCAGAACAGATCGCCCAGCCGAACCAGGCGCAGCTCCGTGGCCCGCACCCCGGAGACGTACGCGACCTTCGACATCACGTGGCTCCGCGCCGCCACCGGGTACTTCCGCGCCTGCCGCGGCTCCTGACGCCACGCTGCGAAGAACGCCTTCATCTCCGCCGGCGACGGCGGAATCCGCAGCCCGAAGTCACCACGGTGCCGCGGCCGGTTGAACGCATCGACTGGCGACTCCACCACTGCACCGAACCGGCGCGCGATCTCCCCCGCGTAGCGCTGCTCCAAGAACGCGAAGTAGTGGTCGATCAAGGTGATCTTCCGGCGGTTCGTGGAGTGAGCCCGTTTCCCCGGCCCGGCGAAGTACTTGTCCAAGGCCCGCGAGGACAGCTCCCACGGCACCACGTCGTAGAAGGAACAGACCTCGATCACCGGCTGCACCAGCCGGTTCAGCGTCGTCGCGGCCAACCCGGCCACATCCCGCGCCCAGCAGTACTCCGCGAGCGTGTCCTGGAACAGCGTCCGCGCATCACCCAGCGATGCACCGGCCGCAGCCCGGCGCTGCAAGGTCACCACGGCCGCCAACCCGGCCTGTTCGCTCGATGCACCGCCCCCGCCGATCAGCGTGAAGCGGCGAGTTCCGGAATCTGCCACAAGCATGCAAATTACAGCCTTGCCCACGTGCCATCCGCCTCCCAGCGGGCGAACCGCTCGTAGACCGTCTGCCACGGCCCATACCGCTCGGGCAGGTCACGCCACGGCGCCCCGGTCCGCAACCGCCACAGCACACCGTTGACCACCTGTCGGTGATCACGCCACGGCCGACCATGCCCATCCACCTGCGGCAACAAGGGCTCGATCCGCTCCCACGCCGCGTCCGTCGACCCACCTCGATCTGCCACAAGATCAATTATCGGGGACAAGTCTTGGTCGACCCGGGTCAGGACACCGCACTCGACCAACTTCATTGGCAACGGACAGCGACGCCGGGCGGCCTGGCCCCGCGTCAGAGCGGTGTTCCCACACCGCACGTGCGGTCACCCGGTACGGAGCGGCCCAGTGCTGCTCGGGGGGCTACCGCGCATCAGTAGCCCCCCGAGCCGGTCTCTGCCCCGCCTCCCGCCCCCTTCCGCCGCATTGGGGACGTCCTGCTTGCTTTGTGGGTTCACCCCGGTCTAATCTCGTCATCGTGACGATAATCGCTCAGCGGCCCCCGCTCCCTGCGGGCATTGACTCCAGGGGCCTCGATCCGCCGCCGCGCGCACGGCCGTGACGTCGGGCACGAGCCCGGAGCCATGCCGGCGCGCACCAGCCGGCCGGCGGCCGCCTGCCGCCTGACCCCCGGACCCGGCAGGGATCGGCGCAAGGCGGTCCTTATTTCGGCGCTGTGGCACCCCAGCGCCTGATCCCTGATCCGCGATCCCTGCTCTCCGATCCACCGCTCGTGCACTTCGAACCCTCGAGGACTCCGGCGCTCGTGGCGCCGCGTGCCGACGCGAAGAAGCGCGTCGATCGAAGTGTGAACTCGGATGACGCAACCTCTCTCCTCCCGGAGAAATCCACCCGCCAGGAGCGTTTCGTGCGCCACGCCAGTCCCCCTCCGCCACGCTGCACCCTGTTCTCCTCGATTGCCTTTCCGGAATCCGCTCAGTCCGAGCGTTCGAAGCGGCCGACTGCGTTCGCGAGAAGTGTCGAGTGCTGAACGGGCGCCTGCGACACAACAGCCTCGATTCCGTCGCCTTCGGGCCTCGTACGACTTCGTCGAGCTCTGTCCGGAACGGCTCGCGATCCCGTCCGGCGAGAGAGAATCACACAAAAAGAGTTGGCCGGAATTCGCCCACCTCGAATTCGAGGGACTCGCAGCACGCCTGGAGTGCCTCCACGGATTCAATGCGCACAAGTACGTGGCCAGCAGTTCCGCCATTCACCTCACTGTGCCGCCCGCGGCCGTTCTGGGTGCTTGGAGCCGCGGCCGCGGTGGCATCGACAATAACATCAGGACGGAAAAGTGAGCATGTTCGCAATGCCGGTAAATCCCTTCGACCTCTCCGAAGAAACGCTGAGTCGAATATCCGCCGATGACTCATGGGTCCCGACCGAGTCGGAGATCCCACACGTCGATGCCAGGGTGATTCGCCATTTCCTCACTCCGGCTGAAGTGGAGGTATTCGCGGCCGAACTCGCTGCCCAGCGCTTTGTGCCGGTAGGTCTGGACGGCATTGCCGCCAACTACGCAGAGGGAGATCCGGTCGGCTCTCTCCGTGCCACGGCTGACTCCGAAGTCTTGGCGGCGGAATTCTACCGCAGGCTGCGGACGTTTCTGTCGTTTGAAGTAGGACCGGACGATCCGACGGATACAGACGGAAGGTCCTGGAAGCCGGCGTCCGTCAATCCGCGTATGCGCTTCATCACCTACGAACACGGCGGATTTCTTGTCCCGCACTACGATTCACCCTATTTCGCCCCCGACGGAACGCGAACTCACCTGACGGTCGTCGTCTACCTGTCGTACGAGGCGGTGGGCGGAGAAACGCGGTTCATCGCCGACAAGCAGAACGACCTTCCCTTTGCGCAACGCGACTTCTCGGACTGGCCCCGGCTCGCAGAGCCTGAGGAAATATTGAGCGCCCACCGCCCCGAACCGGGCGATGCGCTCCTCTTCTGGCATCGGACGCTTCACGACTCGGCCCCGCTTCTTGAGGGTACGAAAACAATTCTCAGAACCGACGTGCTCTACGAGCCCATAGATGTGCCTTGAGCAACAGCAGCAGGGCAACCGTCGCACAGGAGGGCCCACGTGGTACCCGCCCGCGCTGGTGACACCGGGTGGGTGCCCGGGGCGGGCTTCGCTACCGCGCCGGAGTCATCCTGGCCTCGCTGACCGTCTGGCTCCGCGAACCAAATCGTGATCATTTGTCCGACACTGCCTAGCCCGCGGCGGCCGGGAGCGTCAGTTCGAAGCGGCAGCCGCCGGATACGTTGCGGACGTTCGCGTGGCCCGCGTGGGCCTCGACGATGCCCCGGACGATCGCGAGGCCCAGGCCCGCGCCCGAGGGAGGGGTGCGGGCCGGGGTGCCGCGCCAGCCCGTGTCGAAGACGCGCGGGAGGTCCTCCTCGGGGATGCCTCCGCAGGCGTCGGTGACCGAGAGCACCACGCAGTCCGCGCGGCGTTCGGCGGCGATCGCGACCGTACCGTCGGCCGGGGTGTGGCGGATGGCGTTGACCAGGAGGTTGGACAGCACCCGGGTCATCTCCTTGCCGTCCACCTCCACCGGCAGCGAGGCGACACCCGCGCCGACCAGCCGTACGCCGTGCTCGCGGGCCAGCGCGTCGGTGCCGGCCAGGGCGTCGCCCACCAGGTCGTGGAGGGACATGCGGGTGGGGGACAGGGTCAGCGCGCCCGCGTGGATGCGGGAGAGCTCGAAGAGGTCGCCGACCATGGAGTTGAGGCGGTCGACCTCGGTGCGCATCTGCCGGTGGTAGCGGGCGGGGTCGGCGGCCATGCCGTCCTCCAGCGCCTCCGACATGGCCCGCAGCCCGGCCAGCGGGGTGCGCAGGTCGTGCGAGATCCATGCCACGAGCTCGCGCCGCGAGGCCTCCAGGGCCTGCTCGCGATCGCGGGAAGCGGCCAGCCGTTCGCTGGTGAGGGCCAACTCGCGGCTCAGTGCGGCCAATTCGGCGGGGGCGGGCACCACGGGTGCCGCGAACATGCCCTCCTCCCCGAAGACGCGGGCCGCGCCGACCAGTTCCCGGCAGCGCCGGACGACCTGGCGGCCCAGCAGCAGCGCGGTGGCCATCGAGACGGCCGCGGCCATCGCCACGACCATGGTCACGACCGCCAGGTCGTGGGAGGACAGGAACATGGCCCAGGCCACGGTCAGCGTCCCGGCGAGCATCGCGGACACGGCGACCGCGGCGACGATCGCCAGGGAGACGGCGACGCTGCGCCGGCGCAGTATCCGCAGCGCCACGGCCCCGAGCAGTCCGGCGGCGCCCGCGCCGCCGAGGGCGTACAGGGCGATCAGCAGCAGGTCACGCATGGCCGTCCCCGCTCCGCAGGGCCGACTGCGCGCCGGGGTCCTGGGCCGCCTCGAAGCGGTAACCGGCGCCCCAGACGGTCCGGATCAGCTGCGGGTTCGCCGGATCGTCCTCGATCTTCCCGCGGAGCCGCCGGACGTGCACGGTGACCGTCGACAGGTCGCCGAAGTCCCAGCCCCAGACCTCGCGCATCAGCCGCTCCCGGTCGCAGACCTGCCCGGGATGCCGCAGGAAGTAGGCGAGGAGATCGAACTCCCGCAGGGTGAGCGCGAGTTCCCGGCCCGCCTTGTGCGCCCGGCGGGCCGCCGGGTCCAGGGTCAGGCCCGCCACCGCGAGACGCGGACCGCCCTCCGGGGCACCTGCCGGGGCACCGGCCTGCGCCCGGCGCAGGACCGACCGCACCCGCAGGACGAGTTCCCGCGGGCTGAAGGGCTTGGTCACGTAGTCGTCCGCGCCCACCTCCAGGCCCAGGATCCGGTCGTCCTCGTCGCCGCGCGCGGTGAGCATGATGACCGGGACGGGCCGCCCGCCGTCCTCCCGCGCCCGCAGCCGGCGGCAGACCTCCAGCCCGTCCATACCGGGAAGCATCAGGTCGAGGACCATCAGGTCGGGCCGGTGCTCCTCGGCGGCGCGCAGGCCGGCCGCGCCGTCCGCCGCCAGGCGCACCGCGAAACCGGCCCGCTCCAGGTATCCGGCCACGACCTCCGAGACGGTCGGGTCGTCGTCGACGACCAGCACGCTGCCCAGGGCGCCGACCCGGTCGGTGCCGTCGGCGCCGGGTTCCCCGTTCGTACTCTCCACATTGCTCACTGCCATGGCACCAGGCTGTCACCCGCCCGGGCCCGGGCGGGGCGCCGACCCCCCGCTCCCGTACGGCGTCCGTGTTTCGTAAGGTCTGCGGGCCCCTTTTCCCCGTTTCCGCTTCCTACGGTGTGGAGGGTGACTTCATCAGCTTGTGCTCCGCCCCGCGCGGACCTCGTACTGCCGTGCCTCGACGAGGCGGAAGCGCTTCCCTGGGTGCTGGCTCGCGTGCCGGCCGGGTGGCGGGCCATCGTCGTCGACAACGGATCGACCGACGGCTCGGCGGAGATCGCCCGTGGCCTCGGCGCCACCGTCGTGCACGAGAGCCGGCGCGGTTTCGGCGCCGCCTGCCACGCGGGGCTCCTCGCGGCCCGCGCCGACCTGGTCTGCTTCTGCGACTGTGACGCCTCCATGGATCCCGGACGGCTCGCCGCCATGGCCGGGCGGGTCGCCGCGGGCGAGGCGGACCTGCTGCTCGGCCGCCGCCGCCCGCAGGAGGTCGGCGCATGGCCCGTACACGCCCGTGCCGGAAACCTCGCGCTGGCCCGGATGCTGCGCCGCCGCACCGGACTGCGGCTGCACGACCTCGGACCGATGCGGGTCGCCCGACGCGAGGCACTGCTCGGCCTGGAACTGACCGACCGGCGCAGCGGCTACCCGCTCCAGATGGTCGTACGGGCCGCCGACGCCGGCTGGCGGGTCGCCGAGACGGACGTCCCGTACCTGCCCCGCTCCGGGAAGTCCAAGGTCACCGGCACCTGGCGGGGCACCTGGCACGCCGTACGGGACATGCGCAAGGTGCTCGCCGAGCCGTCGGGCACCCGGTCCGCGCCCACCGAAGGGGTCGCCGCATGAGCACCCTCCTCGTCATCGCCAAGGCTCCGGCCGCGGGCCGGGTCAAGACCCGCCTCACCCCGCACTTCACCCCCGAGCAGGCCGCCGACCTGGCCCGGGCCGCGCTCCAGGACACCCTGGCCGCCGTACTCGCCACCCCGGCCCGGCGGCGCGTCCTGGTGCTCGACGGGCGCCCCGGGCCCTGGCTGCCCCACGGCATCGAGGTCGTCCCGCAGTGCGCGGGCGGGCTCGACGCCCGGCTGGCCGCCGCCTTCGCGCGGGCCGGCGGACCGGCCCTGCTCGTCGGTATGGACACCCCGCAGGTCACCCCGGAACTCCTGGCCAGGGGACTCGACTTCAGTGAGACGGACGCCTGGTTCGGCCCCGCCGACGACGGCGGTTTCTGGGCGCTCGGCCTGGCCGACCCCGACCCCGCCCTGCTCCTCGGCGTCCCCATGTCCCTGCCGACCACGGGCGAGGAGCAGCGAGCGCGGCTGATCGCCTCGGGGCGCGCGGTACGGGACCTGCCCGAGCTGTGCGACGTGGACACCCCGGCCGATGCGGCGCGGGTCGCCGCCGCACCCGGCACCCGCTTCGCCGCCCTGCACGGAGGCCTCCGAGCGGTGACCCGATGACCGCCCAGCTCACCGAACCGGCCCTCGCCTGGCGGGCCGACCCCTACGCAGACGCGCTGCGCGCCGGACAGGGCCCGCTCTACCTGCGGCGTTCGGACGGCTGGTTGCTGCCGCTGGACGTGGAGCGCTGGTGCGCCGAGCCCGACGAGGCCGACGAAGGCGTGCTGGCCCGCTGCACGGGGCCCGTCCTGGACATCGGCTGCGGCCCCGGGCGCCTCGTCGCCACCCTCGCCGCACGCGGGCACCGGGCGCTGGGGGTGGACGTCACCCCCGAGGCGGTGGCCCGTACGACACGGGCCGGCGGCAGCGCCCTGTGCCGGTCGGTCTTCGATCCGCTGCCCGGCGAGGGCCGCTGGGGCACGGTCCTGCTCATCGACGGCAACATCGGCATCGGGGGCGACCCGGCCGCCCTGCTCCACCGCGCCGCCCAACTCGCCGCCCCGGGCGGCTCCCTGCTGGTCGAGGTGGCCACCGCCGATGTCGACGAACGCGTCGAGGTGCACGTCGACGACGGCCGCGGCGGCCGCGGGGCGCCCTTCTGGTGGGCCCGGCTCGGCGCCCGCGCCCTGTGCGGCGAAGCCGCGGGCGCCGGCTGGACCCGTTCGGTGACCTGGCACACCGCGGGCCGCAGTTTCGTCGGCCTCCGGCGCTGACCGGGCCGTGAGGAGGGGGAGTC
>NZ_JBSGXU010000197.1:0-14836 GCF_053610205.1 Streptomyces sp. NPDC054932
AGAACATCGAACTCGCCCTGCGCCTGCGCGGGGTGACCAAGGCCGAACGCCGCCCCGAGGCCGAACGCCTCCTCGAACTCGTCCGCCTCGGCGGCGCGTACGGCAAGCGCGTCCACGAACTCTCCGGCGGCATGCGCCAGCGCGTCGCCCTGGCCCGCGCCCTCGCCCAGGACAGCCGTCTGCTCCTCATGGACGAACCCTTCGCGGCCCTCGACGCCATCACCCGTGACGTCCTGCACGGCGAACTCACCCGCATCTGGGCAGAGACGGGGCTGTCCGTCCTGTTCGTCACCCACAACGTGCGCGAGGCCGTCCGTCTCGCCCAGCGCGTGGTCCTGCTCTCCTCCCGCCCCGGACGGGTCGCCAAGGAATGGACCGTGGACATCCCGCAGCCGCGCCGCATCGAGGACGCGGACGTCGCGGAACTGTCCCTCGAGATCACTGAACACCTGCGTGGGGAGATCCGCCGCCATGGCCAGCACTGAAACGAAGGCGACCACGGACGACCTCGCGGGACTGGAAGCCGGCCTCGACGCCCTGGACGCGGTCCAGACCCACCGCACCCCGGTCCGTGAGGTCCTGGTCAAGAAGGTCCTGCCGCCACTCCTGGCGGTCGGCCTGGTCCTGGTTATCTGGGAGGTCCTCGTCTCCCTGAAGGTCACCGACGAGACGAAGCTCCCCGCCCTTTCCGCGGTGTGGGACAGCCTGTCCGACATGTGGCTGCAGGGAACCCTACTGGAGGTCATCTGGACCTCCGTCTCCCGCGGTCTGCTCGGCTTCCTGCTGGCTCTGGCCATCGGCACCCCGCTCGGCCTGCTGGTCGCCCGGGTGAAGTTCGTGCGCGCCGCGATCGGCCCGATCCTCCAGGGCCTGCAGTCCCTGCCGTCGGTGGCGTGGGTGCCGCCGGCCGTGCTCTGGTTCGGCCTCAACGACGCCATGATGTTCACGGTGATCCTGCTGGGCGCCGTCCCGTCGATCGCCAACGGCCTCGTCTCCGGCATCGACCAGGTCCCGCCGCTGTTCCTGCGGGCCGGCCGCACGCTCGGCGCCACGGGTCTGCGCGGAGCCTGGCACGTGGTCATGCCGGCCGCGCTGCCCGGCTACATCGCCGGTCTCAAGCAGGGCTGGGCCTTCTCCTGGCGCTCGCTGATGGCCGCCGAGATCATCGCCTCCTCCCCCGACCTCGGCCTCGGCCTCGGCCAGCTCCTGGAGAACGGCCGCAACAACATCGACCTGCCCGGCGTCTTCCTCGCGATCATCCTGATCCTCGTCGTCGGCATCGCCATCGACCTGCTGATCTTCAGCCCCATCGAGCGGTACGTCCTGCGCAGCCGCGGCCTCCTGGTGAAGAGCTGAGCCGCATGGCGCCCGTGCTCCTGGTCATCGCCCACGGCAGCCGCGATCCGCGGCACGCCGCGACCGTGCACGCCCTCACCCGGCGGGTGCGGGCGCTGCGGCCCGGACTGCGGGTGGAGACGGCCTTCCTGGACTTCAACGCCCCGCGCGTCGAGCAGGTGCTGTCGGCACTGCACGCCGACGGCGTCCGTGACGTGGTGGCCCTGCCGCTGCTGCTGACCCGGGCCTTCCACGCGAAGGCCGACATCCCGGCGGCGCTGTCGGACGCGCTGACCCGCCTGCCGGGCCTCTCGGTCTCGGTGGCGGACGTCCTCGGACCGTCCCCGCTCCTGCTGACCGCGCTCGAACGCCGGCTCTCCGAAGCCGGCCTCACACCGGCGGACCGCGCCACCACCGCAGTGGTGCTCGCGTCCGCCGGCTCCACCGACCCGGAGGCGATCGCAGTGATCGCTGAAACCGCGCGGGAGTGGCGGCACACCGGTTGGTGCGCCGTGCGGCCTGCGTTCGCCTCCGCTGCTCTCCCCCGTACGGAGGACGCCGTACGGGCCCTGCGCGCCGAGGGCTTCGCCCGGGTGGCGGTGGCTCCGTACGTCATCGCCCCGGGCCGCCTCCCGGACCGCATCGCGGCCGGCGCCGAGGCCGCGGGCGCGGACGTCGTCGCGGACGTCCTGGGCGCGGCCCCGGAACTGGCGCGGCTGCTGCTGAGCCGCTTCGACGCGGCCGCCACCGCCCCCGCCCTGCTGCCCGCCCTGACGGCGTAGGTCAGGGCAGGGTCCAGATCCGGGTGGTCACCAGGTAGAAGACCACGACCCAGAAGGCGAGCAGGACGGCGACGATCCCGATGCCGATGAGGTTGGTCCTGGCCGCCGGTTCGTCCGGCGACGGGCGCAACCACCGCCCCAGCAGCGGGTTCACGTAGTAGGGCATCGTGAAGAAGCTCATGACGAGGCTCGACAGCAGGTTCCCCACGAGCAGGCCGAGCCAGAGCGGCATCTTCAGCGGTGACGTGGCGAGCGCCAGGAGGACGACGGTCGGGTACAGGCCGACCCAGACCGCGATGGCGGTCTTGGTGACCGAGGGCGGGGGCGCTTCCCGGCCGTTCTCCTCGAAGGCGAACCAGCTGCCGAAGGAGTTGTCGATCGTGCGCAGCTTGAAGTCGAAGTTCTTTCCCTCGGCAAGGACCTGCTGCCTCCTGTCCGAGGTCAGCCAGGCGTCGAGGTGCTCGGCGTTGTCGAACCGGTACAGCGTGGTCCATTCCTCCTGGACCCCCTCGATGGGTGGGAAGAACTCGCTTCCGCGGAAGCCTTCGAACTTGCTCTCCGCCTCGTTCATCCGGCGCTGCCAGGAGAGGAAGTCATCGACGTGCTCCGGGTGGACGCGGTGGGTGATCACCACGGTCACCAGCGGGTCCTGCGCCGGTGCGTGGCCGCTGACCACCTGCTGGGTTCCGGGGCCGTCGAGGTACTTGTCGCCGGCTTCGAGGAGTCCCTGCCGGGTCGGGCTGTTGATCCACGCCTGCAGGTGGGGTATCGAGTCGTACCGGTAGACCACGACCCACTCGGGTTGCAGGGGTGTCGGCGGGGCGACCTCGACGCCGAGGTACCCGTCGTACGCGGCGGCGGCGGCGTTGACGTCCTGCTGCCACGTCTCGTACTCCTCCTCCCGTCCGGGCAGGACCTTCTGGGCGATGATCGCCGTGGCCTCGGCGTCCTCTCCACGTTCTGCGTGCTTGTCGGTGTCCATGTGCTCAGGCCTTCGAGTGCGACCGCTTCTCGCCGAGCCGGCCGTAGATCCGTTCCGGTGTCAGCGGCAGGGCCCGGTAGCGGATTCCCGTGGCGTCCTGGAGGGCGTTCGCCAGTGCGGGGGCCACCGGGTTGATGCTGCATTCCGCCATTCCCTTCGCCCGCATCGGCCCGACGGAGTCCGCGGAGCCCACCAGGAGCACCTCGGTGCGCGGCACGTCGGCGTAGGTGGGGATGCGGTAGTTGCGCAGGTTCGGGTTGACCACGGCCCCGTTCGCGTCGAGGCGGAGGTTCTCGGTCAGCACGAAGCCGATTCCCTGGGCGACGGCGCCTTCCACCTGTCCCCGTACCTGCGCGGGGTTGATGACGACGCCGGCGTCGACCGCCTGGACGCTGTGGAGGACCTGGATCTCACCGGTCACCCGGTGGACCGCGATCCGGAACCCGTGTGCGTTGGAGACGGCGCTCCGGGGCGATCCGTAGGCCTTGCGGGCCGCGGTGAAGCGGATGCCGCGCGCCCGTGCCAGCGCGACGAGTTCGGCCAGCGAAACCCGCTGTTCCCCGCAGACGACGCCGTCGTCGTCCATCGAGCACATCACGGGGTGGATGCCCGTGTGGGCGGCGGCGAATTCCAGGACGCGGTCGCGCACGGCGGTGCTCGCCCGCAGGACCGCGTTGCCCGCGACGAAGAGGCCCGCGCTCGCGAAGGCTCCGGTGTCGAATCCCGTGCGGTCGGTGTCGGACTGCACGAGGCGGATCCGCGACGGGGTGGTGCCCAGCTGGTCGGCGGCGATCTGGACATGGGCGGTCGAGGTGCCCTCGCCGAATTCGACCGTGCCGACGGCGACCTCGTAGACGAGGTCGTCGCCGAGCGTCACCCAGGCCTCCGAGATGTGTTCGGTCGGGGGTGCGGTCTCGTGCAGGGAGGCCGCGACGCCCGACCCGACGAGCCAGTCCGGGCCGAGCTGCGGGTCTGCGGCCGTCCGGGCCAGGGCCCGGTCCACCAGGTCGATGCACTGCGCGAGGCCGTCCTCGCTGAACGCCACGTCGTCGGGGCCGTCGTGCAGGGCGACGAGCGGGTCGCCCGGCCGCACGATGTTGCGGCGGCGCAGTTCGAGCGGATCCATGTGCAGGGCGAGGGCCAGTTCGTGCATCGCCGATTCCACGGCGAAGGCGGGCTGCGTCATCCCGTACCCGCGCAGCGCGCCGCTCGGCACGGTGTTGGTGTAGACGGAGTACGCGTCGTACTTCTTGTTGGGGCAGCGGTAGATCATGACGGCCGCCCCGCCCGCGAACAGGGTTTCGCCGCCGTGGTTCCCGTAGGCGCCCGTGTTCGACACGTTGCGGACCTGGAACGCGGTGAGCGTGCCGTCCGCCTTCGCGCCCAGCTTGACCGTCAGCGTCATGGGATGCCGCGGCGAGGCCGTGGTGAACTCCTCCTCGCGGGTGTACTCGAAGCACACGGGCCGCCCGGTGTCCAGTGCGGCGAGCGCGGCCAGGTCCTCCGAGATGACCTCCTGCTTGCCGCCGAACCCGCCGCCCACGCGCTTGCAGAACACGCGGAGCTGGTCGGGGCGCAGCGCGAACAGGTGGGCGAGTTTGACCTTGGCGATGGAGGGCGACTGTGAGCTGGTGCGCACGATCAGGCGGCCGTCCTCCATCCAGGCGATCGAGCCGTGGGTCTCCAGGTGCGCGTGTTGCACGCGCGGTGAGGAGTACGTGCCTTCGTGGATCACGTCGGCCTCGGCGAAGCCCGCGTCCACGTCTCCGATGTGCGAATGGATCTCCAGCAGGACGTTGTGGACGGGATCGCGCACGAAGGGGTCGTCAGCACCGTGGATCTGGGGAGCCCCCTCGGCCATGGCCTCCTCAGGTTCGAACACCGCGGGCAGCACCTCGTACTCGACGGCGACCCTCCGGCAGCCCTCCTCCGCGGCCCCGGGGGTGTCGGCGAGGACCGCGACGACGCGCTGGCCGGCGAAGCGGACCGTCCGGTCGAGGATGAGGGTGTCGTCCGGGTCGACCAGATGGTCGGTGTGGATCGCGGTGGTGAAGCGTCTGCGCGGCACGTCCTCCCAGGTGTAGACGCGCTGTACGCCGGGAACCGCGAGGGCGGCGCTCCTGTCGATCGACAGGATCCGGGCGTGCGCGTGCGGCGAGTGCAGCACCTTGAGGTGCAGCATGCCCTCCATGCGGGTGTCCATCGTGAACTCGGCGCGGCCCGTCACCACGTCGTCGGCGGCCGGTGCGCCGACGCTCGTTCCGACGGCCTTTCCCGGCTTGGCGCTCTCCACGCCGACGACGCCGCGCACGGCGTCCTCGATCCCCCGGTAGCCGGTGCAGCGGCAGAGGTTGCCCTTCAAGGCCCGGGGCAGATCCGCCTTCTGGGCCTCGGTGAAGGTCGCCGAGGTCATGATCATCCCTGCGGTGCAGAAACCGCACTGGAATCCCGGGGCGTCGCGGAACTGCCGCTGCATCGGATGCAGCCGGCCGGGTGCGCCCAGTCCCTCGATGGTGGTCACCTCACGGCCGTCGGCGCGGAAGGCGGGGGTGATGCAGCTGTGCACGGGACTGCCGTCCAGCCATACCGTGCAGGCACCGCAATCTCCCGCGTCACAGCCCTTCTTCACGCCGTGGTGGCCGAGCGAGCGCAGGAAGGTGCGCAGGCACTGTCCCGGCGCCGGCTCCTCGCCGAAGCTCCTGCCGTTCACGCGGTACGTCATGTCGACCCTCCGGCCACGAGTTCACGGCGGATCTCCTCGGCGAAGTGCTTCGTCAGATGGCGGCGGTGTTCGGGGGTGCCGTTGGGATCGTCGAACCAGACGTCGGCGGGAATGACGTCGATGCTCTGCTGCAGGGTCGGGGCGTCGGGCATGGTGTCGAAGACCATGCGGACGGGTCTGGTGGTGCCGGCGGTGACGGTGAGCAGCAGGTCGTTGCTCCCGGGCGTGCGCGTGCCGATGAGGAACACCGTCGAACGGCCGAGGCGGGTGAGCGTGAAACGGCGGTGCGCGGCGCGTTTGCGCAGGGCGTGCACCGGGATCTCGATGCGCCGCAGGATCTCCCCGGGCACGAGGACGTTCCGGTGGTCGCCGGTGACGAAGTCGAGGGCGTCGACGGTGCGCGTGGCCCCGTCGGGGTCCCACAGTTCGTACCGCGCCTCCAGCGCGACCGTCAGCGTGATCATCGGGCCGGCCGGCAGGGACATGCAGATGTTTCCGCCGACGGTCGCCGCGTTCCAGACCTTGAACGAGGACAGGAACGCCTCGCAGCTCGTCCGGAACAGGGGGCCCGCGGTCCAGTCGGCCGGGGGCCGGAAGGCGTAGAGGTCACGGACGGTGCAGGTTGCACCGATCTCGAGGCCCTTGTCGCCCGGGACGAGGGGGTCCCACCGCAGCGCGGTCAGGTCGACCAGGCGGCGCAGGTCCGGCTGCTCCGCCGAGAACAGCCACGTCCCGCCCGCGAGCCAGGCATCCCCCTCGCGCCATTGCGCGCCCGGCCGCTCGGGCGGGCGCCGGACGACTTCGGTGATCGTGTTGAGGTCCACGGGGATCGCTCTCCCTCACGACGGCAACCGTGTGACGGACCGTCCACCGGCCTGCGGTGGGCGCGGGCAGCGTGACCACCCCGGGCCACCGCACCGCGTTCGCGCCGAAGCCCGCGTCGGCCACGAGCCGGCACCCTTCGACGCCGCATCGCATCCCGATCGACTCCGGCCGCTGCGACGGCAGGGGCCGGACACTTCGACGAGGACCGGCGGACGTAGAGACTCCTCCTCAGCGTATCCCCGACCGCCGCCGCCCCGCCAAGCGCAACCGCCGGGCGCAGCCGCTAGGCGCAGCCGCTAGGCGCGAGCGGCGGCCTCGTCGGCGAGGGCCGTGAGGTCCTCGATGGACATCGCGCCCGGCGGCAGACCCTCCCGGGCGAAGATGTTCGCCGCGTGCCGCAGGACGTCGTTGACCGGGGTCGGCACCCCGTGCAGACGGCCCAGCAGGGAGATCTCCCCGTTGAGGTAGTCCGCCTCCACCGAGCCCGTTCCCCGCGCCAGGCTCTGCCAGGACGAGCCGCCCCGAACGCCCGCCGGCTGCTCCACCTTGCCGTCGCGGGCCACCGACTGCTCGGCGTCCGAGGCGTACGCGATGCCCGCCGCCCCGAAGGCGGCCTTCCCCTCGCGGACGGCCCGCAGCAGCAGCGCCGCCTTCGCCGGGTCCGGCTCCGGCCCGGTCGTCGCCTGGACGGCGTTGCCCAGGTTGCCCAGCAGCTTCGCGTACTTCCACCGCATCACGTCCTCGACCTGCGGCGCCTCGAAACCGGCCTTGCCGAGGTCCGCCGCGACGGCCCGGGTCACGGCGTCCGTGCCGCCCGCCGCCCGGCCGAGGTGCAGGATGCCGGTCAGCGGGGCGCACAGCGCCGAGACCACGCCCGGCTCCAGGAAGGTGGCGGGCAGCCACACGCACACCCCGTACACGCGCGCGAAGCGCCGCAGCGCCAGCCGCTCGCTCTCCACGCCGTTCTGCGCGCACAGCACCGGCAGCCGCTGCGCCGCCGTGCCGCCGCCCGCGACCTCGGCGTCGCCCCACGCGTCGAGCGCGGCGATGGCGTCCTGGGTCTTCACGGACAGCAACAGCACGTCGTCGGGGCGCAGTTCACCCAGTTCGTCCGGCCCGGCGACCACGGGCAGCCGGTGCACCCGGGTCCCGTCGGCCGTCGTGAGCCGCAGCCCGTCGGCCCGCAGGGCCTGCGCGTGCGCCCCGCGTGCGACGAGTACGACCTCGCCGCCCGCCTCCGCGAGCCGTCCGCCGATGGTGGCGCCGACCGCGCCCGCGCCGATGATGATGTAACGCATGCCACGAGCCTGGCACATCCCGCGCCCCGGGATACCGTCGGGGCATGGTGAACGGGGTAATGGATCTGGGCGGGGAGTTGCCCGTACGGCGGCTCGGGCTCGGCACGGGCGGTCTGGTGGGCCCCGGCTACTGGGGTCCGCGCGGCGGCCGCTCCGACGCCCGGGCGCTGCTGGCCGCGGCGGTGGAGCGCGGGGTCACCCTCATCGACACCGCCGACAACTACGGCCCCGGGCTGGCCGAGGAGCTGATCGCCGAGGCCCTGCACCCGTACGGGGAGGGGCTCGTCATCGCCACCAAGGGCGGGGTGGTGCGCACCGGGCCCGATCGGTGGCATGCGGCGGGCCGCCCGGAGCAGTTGCGGGAGCAGTGCCGGGCGAGCCTGCGGCGGCTGCGCGTGGACCGGATCGACCTCTACCAGCTGCACCGTTTCGATCCCGCCGTGCCGATGGCCGAACAGCTGGGCGTGCTGGCGGAGTTGCGGGAGGCGGGCCTGATCCGGCACATCGGGCTGGACACCGTCACCGCGGGGCAGTTGCGGTCGGCTCTGGAGTCGACCCCGATCGCCTCGGTGCAGAACCCGTACAACCTGCTGGACCGCGGCTCGGCGGAGGTGCTCGCGCTGTGCGAGGCGCACGGGATCGCCTTCCTCCCGTACTACCCCCTCGGGAGCGGCGCCCTGACCCGCGCGGGTGCGGCGGCCCTGACCGCGGTGGCCGCGGCCCACGGGGCGGGCCCGGGCCGGATCGCCCTGGCGTGGCTGCTGCACCACTCCCCCGTCCTGTGCCCGACCCCGGGGACCGGTTCCCTCGCGCACCTGGCGGAGAACCTGGACGCGGCGGCGATCCGGCTCACGGCCCGCGAGGTGGAGCTGCTGGACGCGCTCGCCTGAACGCCCGGGGCCGGGGGCGGCCAGGACGCGGTCAGGTCACGTCGGTGCGCAGGTGGGTGCGGGCGGTCTCGAAGAGGTCGGGCAGCGCCGTGGCCTCGTCCAGGTACTGGTCCTCGGCCAGGAGTTGGTAGACCTGACCGTGCCGGCCCGCCGCGAAGAGCTCGATGCGGCGTGCGGGGGCGCTCTTGCCCTCCCAGCGGAAGTCCAGGTCGAGCCGGACGGTCGTTTCGCCGCCCAGCTCCTCGGCCCGGCTCCGCGAGGTCAGGTCCAGCATCTTGGACTCGGCGGCATTCCGGTACCAGGCGAGCTGGCCGATGGAGGCCGCCTGGGCGGTGCTGCCGTGGGTGCCGTCCCGTTTGACGCCGATCACGTAGCGGCTGTCGGGGGAGATCCAGTTGACGCGCAGCGCGTCGTCCTCCTTGATCTTCCATCCGTCGGGCACGGCGAGGGAGGCGGTGAGCGCCGTCGCGTCGACCCTGTGCCAGCCCGCCGGGGCCGGTGGGGGCGGCGCCACGGGGGTGGGCCGGGCCGTCGGCGTACCGGTGGCCGTCGCCGTGGGGCCGGCCGACGGTCTCTCGGCGGGCGGCTCGGATGTGCCGCCCGGAGCGCCCGGGGCGGCCGGTGTGCGTGCCGGACCACCGGTCCCGCCGCCGTTCCCGCCACCGGTCAGCCCGAACAGGCCGAAGACCAGGGCCGCCAGCGCGGTCGCGGCCGACACGACGGCGGCCACCTCCGCCATCCGCCGGGTCCGGCCGGCGCGTGGTGCGGACGGCGTGTCGTCCCCCGCGGGCAGGATCTCGCTCATGGGTCCCCCTCCCCATCCTCCTGATCCCATTGAAAGCGAACAGGGCCTGATCCGGGGGGAGTTCGGGTCAGAACCCGGTGGGCAACCGGTGGGCAGCCGGTCAGGAACCGGTCAGCTCCACGAGTTTGGCGACGGTGTTCCAGTTGCGGGTGGTCACGTCGATGCCCTTGACGACGGCGGGCTTGGCAAGGGCCTCGGCGAGCTTGGAGCGGCCCAGACCGTCGGGGACGTACAGGTAGAGGACGCGGTCGCCGAGCCGGTACTCCTCGGGGAGGTACGCGGCTTCGTCGAGCGCGGCGAAGCGCTCCGGGCCGGGCTGTTCGGACCAGAAGGTGGCGTGCAGCTGCTTGCCCTCCAGCTCCGCGGCCGGGAAGGGGCAGGCCCCGGCGACGGCGCGCAGGTACGCGCCGTCCACCACCAGGCAGGCCACGCGGAAGCCGAAGCGGGCCTCGATGGCCGCCTCGAGCTCCCGGGCGAGGGCCGCCGGGTCCTGCTCCGCGGCGCTGAAGACGGCGTTGCCGCTCTGCAGGTACGTCTGCACGTCGCCGTGGCCGAGCCCCTCCAGGAGGGACCGCAGTTCCGCCATCGGGACCTTCTTGCTCCCGCCGACATTGATCCCGCGCAGCAGCGCCGCGTACTTCTTCGCCGTGGCCTTCTCGGTCGTGCCCTTCTTCGCCATGGGCGCACCCTAAGACCCGGCTATGACAATTCGGCCTCGATGAGGTCGGCGGCCTGCCGCGTGCCGCCCTCGGTCGCCATCTGCGCACGGACGGCCTCGGCGCGGGCGGCGACCCCGGGATCGGCGACCAGCTGGAGGACGGCCTCGCGCAGGGTCCTCGCGTCCGCCTCCGCCATGGGGACGTGGCGCGCCACGCCCAGCGAGACGAGCATGTCGGCGTTGCCGAACTGGTCGACGGCCTGCGGGACGGCGACCATCGGGGTTGCGGTGGCGAGCCCCTCCTGGCTGCCGCCGGCGCCCGCGTGGGTGATGAAGGCGTCGGCACTGCGCAGGATGTCCAGCTGGGGGACCCAGCGGTGGACCTCCACGTTGGCGGGGACCGGGCCCAGGTCGGCCTCGTCGGTGAACCTGCCGATCTGCAGGACGACGTACCAGTCCGGCAGGTCCGCGAAGGCCTCGATGCAGGCGCGGTAGAAGGCGGGCTGCTTGGTGAAGGCCGAGCCGAGCGAGACGAGCACGATCTTCCTGCCCTCGGCACCCGCGGGCCGGTGCCAGCCGCCCCGGGTCGCGCTGCGGTCGCCCTGGCAGGCCCCGACGAAGGTGTGGACGGAGGTGTCGACGCGGTCGGCGTGCGGCTGGAGTGCCCGGGGGATCAGGACGAGCCCTCGGCGCGGGCGTCCCTGGAAGCGGTCGACCTGGTCGCCGAGGCCGTTCTCGGTGAGCCAGGCCGCGAACGCGGCGTAGTAGGCCCGGCCGCGCTCGGATGCCTTGAGCTCGGCGAACATCGGCCCGGCCACCTCCTCCTCGTACCCCTCCCAGGCGACCAGGTTCGGCGAGAGGGAGACGGCGGGGACTCCCCAGCGGTGGGCGAGCACGGGGGCGGGGTAGGAGGTGATGTCGTGGAGGACGAGGTCGGGCTCGTCACCCTCGAAGGCGGCGGCCAGCTGCGGGAGCGCCTGGACGGCGTCCTTCAGGAAGGGCTCCAGGTTGTCGATGAGCTCGGTGCCCCATGCCTCCGGCTCGTCGTCGGTGGGGAGGGTGGAGGTGTAGATCACGGGCGTGGCGCCGGTCTCCGCGATCTTCTCGGCGAAGGAGGCGGGGATGGCGTAGCTGACGCGGTGGCCCCGGGCCACGAGTTCGCGGATCACCTCGATGCTCGGGTTCACGTGCCCGTGGGCGGCGATGGAGAACATGGCGATGTGGGCGGGCTTGGCTGCGGTCATGATCGAACAATAAACGAGACGAGACGTCTCGTGCAACATCTTTCGCCGGTCCGGCCTACTCGGACGGACCCGCAGGGCTCTTCGAAGGGGACGGACCGGGCGGGTGATCCGAGGCCGTGACGCGCGCGAGATCGGCGTTGAGCGATTCGAGCCAGGCCAGGGCCGCGAAGAACCGCGGCGAGGAGACACCCGGCAGGTCGTCCGCGGCGGGCCCTGCGGACGGGGGCGCGCCCTGCGGATCCCAGGCGTCCGGCCCCGCCCCCACCGCCGCGCGCTGCGCCGCCTTTCGCATCCGCGCGGCCACCCCGTCGGCCCGGCCGTCCAGCCGGACGGCGTTCTCCGGTCCCACGGCCGGGCCTCCGCGGACGATCAGCCGCCGCGAACCCCACATCACGTGATGGCCGGTCATCATCGCCGCCTGCCAGTCCGTCCTGGGATGGAGGCCGTCCCGCGTCCGCGGCTCGCTCTGGTGCTGCGCGAACGCGGTCTCCGCCATCGTCAGCGCGTGCTGCAGCGGCCGGTCGTCGGGGACGTGCCCCGGTCCGCCCTCCACCACGACGGCCGTGGTCCGCTCGACCGCGTCGGCCTCCGCCGTCAGCAGCAGGGAGACCGCCCGGTGCAGCTCCCGCTCCGCCCCGCGCGGCCAGGCCAGCAGCCCGAACACGACGCCGATCATGCTGCCGATGAGGACGTCCAGCATCCTGACCTCGGCCAGCTGCCACGTCACGGGGGCCAGCTGCGCGAAGACGAATGCCACCACGAGGGTGAACATGCCCTGGGCCCAGCCCACGCCCCGTACCGGCCCCACCCGGAAGGCCGTGAACATCACGAACGGCAGGGCGATGGCGTAGACGATGGTGTGGTCGCCGATCAGGGCCAGCAGACCCCCCGTGATCAGGGCGCCGAGCAGGGTGCCCAGGAGCGCCTCCCGTACGGTCGCCCGGGTCTGGGAGGCCGTGGTCCGGGTCAGGCTGAGGACGGCCAGCATCGCCCAGAAGCCGTGCGGCAGCGAGTCCACGCCCGCGATCGTGCGGGCGGCGGCGAGCGCAAGGCTGATCCGTACGGCGTTCTGGAAGTGCACGGACCGGGGCCCGGCGTGTCCCGCCAGCCGGTGCCACCACAGCCGTGGGGCGAGCTGACCGGCGTACCAGAAACGGCCGGCGTCGATGAAGTCGGGGACCTGCGCGCGCCGGCCCCGTACCGCCAGCTCGGCCGCCGTCGCCAGGGCCACCGCGGCGTCCGCCACCTCCAGCAGCGCCGCCCGGCGGCGGCCCCGCGCCGCGGTCGTGGGCGGCTCCCGCGCGGCGGCCGACGCGGCCTCCTCCCGCACCTGCCGCAGGGCCGCGGCGGCTTCGGTCGTGTCGGACGTGCCGTCCAGCAGGGCGGCGGCCTCCGTCACGGCCCGGCCGACCGGGGTCAGCACCTCGGGCTCCTGCTCCGGCGGCAGCCGGCCCGGGGGCGCGGGCGCAGGCGGCGGGAGGTTCACCAAGCGGCCCAGGAGCGTACGGGCGGCCAGGCCCACGTGGGCGAGGGCGCGGTCCCGCAGGCCCGGCCCGGCGGGACGGTCGGCCGGGTCGACCCGGAAGGGCCGCAGCGTCTCGCCGGCCGCCCGGGCACTCTCCGCCGAGGCGGCGGACAGCGTGTACGGGGCGCGGCCCAGCTCGGCGGCGCAGCGGGCGGCGGTGCCGGACGCCTCGGCGGCCAGCCGCCGGTAGGTGGGCCCCGGCTCCTCGGGCAGGACGAAGGCCTCGGCGAGCATCAGCAGCAGCAGACCGAAGGTCGCCCCCACGAGCCGTTCACCGAGGGTGTCCGGCGCGTAGGGCGGGAAGCACGGCAGGATGTAGAGCAGCTGCAGGCCGGGAGCGGCGCCCGCCGCGCGGGGCCCGGCCGCCGCCACGAAGGCCAGGGCGAAACCGATCAGCAGCATGCCCACCACGGCGGTCCAGGTCCGGATCGCGAGGTAGGTGCCGATCGTCAGCAGCACCCAGGCCACGGGCGTGGTCCTGATCAGGACGGCCACCCGCTGGCGCCCGGTGCCGGGGATGTGGGAGAGCGCCGCCATAGAGACCACGCCGAACAGGGCGTACGTCGCCGCCACGGGCCGGTCCAGTGCGTACAGGCACACGAAGAACGAGGCGCACGCGGCGAGGGTGGTGCGCAGGGCGCGCCGCGCCACGACCGAGGGGCCGCGGCCGGCGCGTCCGTCTTGTTCGGCGCCCATGACTCCAGCATCGGGCCACCTGCCGGATGCCACCACATACTGGCTGACGACAGCGGATCCACGGCGGCCGGATCAACGGCCGGAGCAGTGACGGGATCACGGGAGTGCGGCGAAGGGGGAGACCGGCGGTATGGACGAGGCGCGGGCGCGGGACGTACTGGCGGCGGCGGGCCTGACCCGGGGCGTACCCGGGGAGGCGGTCCTCCTCGCGCTCGGCGAGAACGCGGTCTTCGCCGTCGGCGACCTGGTGGTCAAGGTGGGCCGGGAGGCGGCGCTGCTGGCGCGGGCCGAGCGGGAACTCGCGGTGTCCGGCTGGTTCGCCGCGTCCGGGATCCCGGCGGTCCGCGCGGCCGAGCCGAAGCCGCGGCTGGTGGACGGGCATCCGCTCACCCTGTGGCACCGGCTGCCGGACGCGGTGCGGCCGGCGGGGCCCGGGGACCTGGCGGTGCTGCTGCGGCTGGTGCACGCACTGCCCGAGCCGCCGTTCGCGCTGCCCGCGCGGGACCTGCTGGGCGGGGTCGAGCGCTGGCTTCGGCTGGCCGGGGACTGTGTCGACCCGGCGGACGCGGCCTACCTGCGGGCCCGCCGGGACGCCTACGCCGGCGAGGTGGCGGCCCTGACCCCCCGCCTGCCCCCGGGCCCGGTCCACGGCGACGCCCTGCCCCGCAACGTCCACGTGGGCCCGGACGGCCCGGCCCTGGTCGACCTGGAGACCGTGTCGGCGGATCTGCGCGAGCACGACCTGGTCGTGATGGCGCTCTCCCGCGACCGGTACGGCATGCCCGGCGAGGAGTACGAGGCCTTCGTGGAGGCGTACGGATGGGACGTCCGCGACTGGGAGGGCTGCGCGGTCCTGCGCGGCGCCCGGGAGACGGCCAGCTGCGCCTGGGTCGCCCAGCACGCCCCCGCCAACCCGCAGGCACGGGCCGAATTCCGCCGTCGCGTGGCCTCCCTCAGGGACGGCGACCGGCAATCGCGATGGCATTCGTTCTAGGGGGTGTCCGCAAAGCAGCGCCGGCGCCCGGAAGGCGTGGCCCGCGGCGTCCGGCACGGTGCATCGCAAGGCGGAGAAGC
>NZ_JBSGXU010000198.1:0-14825 GCF_053610205.1 Streptomyces sp. NPDC054932
ACTTCGGGGAGCGGCGCGGTGGGGCTCGCCGTCCCGGCCGTGGCAGCCGTCCCCGCGCCGTTACCGGAGGCGGCCGTCCCGGACTTCGACCCGGCGGCTCCGTCGGCCCGCTGGTCCACCTTCGTACCGCCGCCGGTGTCGGCCACGGCGACGCCGACCGCCACCGCCGCGGCGGCCGCGGTGAGGGACAGCACGATGCGCGTGCGCGCCGTCTTCTTGCGTCGCGCCTCGACGCGGGACGGTGTTCCGGGAGTTCGGCTGCTCATGCCTGTAGCACCTCACAGAGGGGAAGGGGGGTGGTGCGACCGAGCCTAGGGCGGTGATCAGCCGGAACAGCGCCACGGAGGGTTTCTTCAAGTTCTCTTAAGGAAGCCCGCAGGATCGGCTCAGGAACGTTCCGGGGCATACCTGCCATTCGGCCGATACCCGGCACCCCCTGCCCGGACCCGATCCTTCCACCGGCGCCCGTGTGATCATGTCCGTCGACAGATCCGCACCTCATGGGGGGACCATGCGCACCCGCACCACCACCGCCACGACCGGTCTCGTGACCGCGCTCGCAGCGCTGCTCGTCCTCACCGGCTGTACCTCGCCGGGAGGCAGCCGCCCCGCGGCGGTGAGCTCCGTGGCCTCCGCGCCCCCGCAGGGCGGCAGCGCCTCCGGCTTCGACGGGCCCCGGCCGCAGGACCAGAACCTGCTGGCGTGGACCGGGGACCCCAACGACGCGGGGCACGTCACCGCCCAGTCGACCGCCGGGGTCGGCGGGCGGGTCACTCTGGTACGGATCGTCCTGCGCGAGCAGATCACCTGGTCGAACATATGGCTGGGCCTCGCCGGCATCGACCCGAACGCCCAACTCGCCAACTGCCACCTCGGTGTGTACGACGCCAAGGGCGCCCTCGTCGCGACGACCGCGGACATCTCGCCCCAGCTGATGACCGATGCGATCGCCAAGCCCTTCGCCCTCGCCAAGCCCTTCACCGCCGCCCCCGGCACCTACTTCATCGCCCTCCTGCTCAACGGCACTTGGGCCACCAACGGCCTCACCCTGAAGTCCACGGGCGCCGGCATCTCGGTCAACGCGGGCCTGACGCCGCCGAACCTCCGGTACAGCACCCTCCTGACCGGTCAGACCTCGCTGCCGCCCACCGTGAACCTCGCCGACCAGTCCACGAGCACCATCAACACCGGCTGGGCCAGCCAGTGGTACGCGATTTCCTGACCTGCGAGGTCCGCGGGGTCTGCGAGGTCCGCGGGGTCTGCGAGGTCCGCGGGGTCTGCCGGGCCTGCGGGCTCACGCCCGGGTGACCGCGCCGTCCGGGAGGGCGGCGCAGCGGGAGGTACCGGTCGCGTCGTGCCGGTACCAGGCGCCGTCGACGACCCTGCCGTCGGGCAGCGTGTGCTGCTCCGGGCCGCCGTCCGGGACGAATCCCGCGGCGCGCAGGGCCCCCCGGCAGCGGCGGTTCGCGTTCTCGGTGCCGGCCCGCACGGACTGCAGGCCGAGGTGCTCGTGGCCCAACAGGGCGGTGGCCGCGACGAGTTCGGCACCCAGGCCCCGGCCCCGGAAGGCCGGGGCGAGCCAGATGCCGATGGCTCCGCCGTCGTCCCCGGCGAGTGAACTCATCCCGGCCACCAGGCCCGTGGCCGGGTCGACGGCGAGCAGCCGCTCGTCCACACCGGGGGCGGGGAGCACCACCGGTCGCATCAGCTTCCGGCGGACGTCCTTCGGGAAGGCGCGCAGCCGCTCGGCCCGGTTCCCGTCGTGGATGCCGAGGAGGTGTGCGGCGGTCTCCGGGGTGACGAGCGAGTCGGTGATCCAGCCGAACCAGCGCTGTGCGTCGGCGTCGGCGCCGGCCGCGGCGCCGATCTCGACGTCCAGGACGTCGCGCGGGGTGTGCAGGACCAATCGCGCGGTCCGTATCGCGTGGCGGCCGTCGCCGCACCGGTCGGGCGCGGGCTGCGGGCCGCGCGCTCCCCTGCGCCAGATCATCGCTGTCTCCTCACGCGGGCACACTATGCGGCTCCCGCCCGCCCGCCGCCGGAGGGGTCGCTCCCGGCCGAGGACGGCGGCGGCCCGGTCCCGTCGCTCGTCCGGGGGATGAGCGGTACGGGGCGGAATGCCGGGCCGCCCACGGGGGTTGGTGCGAGCACGGCACTGATTCCGGACGCACGGGAGAGCTCATGAAGATCGGCATCATCGGCGCGGGCAACATCGGCGGCAACCTCACCCGCCGGCTCACGGCTCTCGGGCACGAGGTCTCCGTGGCGAACTCGCGCGGCCCCGAGACCCTGGCCGCGCTGGCCGGGGAGACCGGCGCCACCCCCGTCACCGTCGCGGAAGCGGCGCGCGGGGCCGAGATCGTCGTGGTCACGGTCCCCTTCAAGAACGTGCCGGACCTGCCCGCGGGGCTCCTCGACGGGGCCGCCGAGGGCTTCGCCGTCATCGACACCGGCAACTACTACCCGCGCCAGCGCGACGGCCGGATCGCCGGGGTCGAGGACGAGGGCCTCACCGAGAGCCGGTGGACCGAGCGGCACCTCGGACATCCCGTGATCAAGGCATTCAACGGCACGTACGCCCAGGACCTCCTCGACCGGCACCGCGCGGCCGGCGCCGCGGACCGGATGGCGCTGCCCGTCGCGGGCGACGACGCGGCGGCGAAGAAGACCGTCCGCGCCCTCATCGAGGAACTCGGCTTCGACACCGTCGACGCGGGCGGCCTCGACGACTCCTGGCGCCAGCAGCCCGACACCCCCGTCTACGGGCTCCGGGAAGGCGTCGACGCGGTCACCAAGGCCCTCGCCGAGGCGTCCCCCGTCCGCTCGGAGGCCTTCCGCGGCTGACCGCGGACGCACACGGCCCCGACACCCGGGGGCGGTGGCCGCACCGGCCGCCTCCCCCGGCGGCCGCCGTCGAGCGCGACCGGCGTACCATCCCGGGCGTCATATGCCGGTGGGTGACCTACCATGCTGGCATGAGTGATCGTGCGATGCAGGAACCGACCCTCCTCCTCCTGACCGCGCTCGCGGACGAGCCCCGGCACGGTTACGCGATCGCGCGCGAGGTGGAGCTGATCTCGGGCGGACGCGTCAAGATGCGGACCGGCACCCTGTACGGGGCTCTGGAGCGCCTCCTGGGGCAGGGACTGATCGAGGTCCACGAGGAGCAGATCGTCGACAGCCGGCTGCGCCGCACCTACAGCCTCACCGCCGAGGGCCGCCAGAGCCTGGGCGCCGAGGCCCGGCGGATCGCCGCCACCGCGCAGGAGGCCACGCGCCGCCTGGGCGTCTCGGGAGAGACGGCCACGGCGTGACCCTTCGTCTGCTGCGCCTGTACCCGGCCGGTTTCCGCCGCGCCTTCGGCGACGAGGTGGCCGAGGCCTACCGGGAGGCGACCGAGGGCGCCGGCCCGGTCACCCGGCTGCGGGAGGCCGGGGACATCGTGGCGCACGCGCTGCGCCTTCGCCTGGGAGTGGCTTCCGCGTACCGCGGCGGGCGCCTCTTCGCGGCGGCGGCTCCCTTCGCGCTGGCCGCGACCGGGGCGCACGCCGCCTTCCGGCTCGCCTCGACCCTCAACCTTGCCTACGTCACCGGCCGCCCCGACTTCGAGGACCCGCTCGGGTACGCGATCAACGGCCTCTACCTGCTGACCCTCATCGGTACCGTGGTGGCGCTCGGCGGCCGCTTCGCCGTGGGCGCACGGTGCGCGTTCGCCGGAGCGGTGGGCACCGCCGTCTGCTTCGTCATCGCGGCCCTGCCGGGCGCGCTGGAGATGCCGCTGTTGCACGCGGCCCACCTGGCGCCGCCGCTGGCGGTCGCCGCCCTTCCGCTGCTCTGCCCTCCCGACCTCCACCCGCCCCGCCGGATCAGGACCACCACCGGACTCGTGGCGCTGGTGCTCTGGGCCCCGCTGACCGTGGTGCTCCTGGCCCTGCTCGACGCGGGCGGCTTCGGCATGATCGTGCTGTGGCGCTTCGCGGTGACGGTGACCGCCGCCCTGGCCCTGGCGGGCCGCCCGGCCCTCCTCGGCATCCGCACCTCCGGCCAGTTCGCCCTGGCCGCGGCCCCGTTCCTCGTCGTGGGCCACTTCGCGGGGGTGGTGGGCGAGGACACCGCACTGCCGTGCCTGGTCCTGCTCGCGTCCGCGGCCCTGGCCGTGCGCCTGTGGCGCCGCAGGCAGTCGGACACGGCCGGCCGCGCCTGAGCCGGCGGGGTCAGACCTCGGCCCCGGCGACGCTGACCCGGATCTTGGACTGGCCGTGACCGAGCGCCTCCCAGTCCTCCATGAAGCGCGCGGCCAGCCCGTGTCCGGCCGCGAGGTCGACGAGGGTCTGGGTGCGGTAGTAGAAGTCCTCGCGCAGCACCTGGTGTTCGGTGCCGGTGGTGCGGTCGAAGGTGAAGTCGAAGTGGCCCCCGGGCGCCAGGACCCGGCCCACGTTCGCGAAGCACTCGTCGATGACGTCGATCGGCGAGTGCGAGAAGACACTGTGGGCGTGGACGACGTCGAAGTAGCCGTCGGGGAGGAAGTCCAGCGTCAGGTTCTTGGTGATGGTCAGGTGCGGGACCTTGGCCTGCAGCTTGCGATCGGTCAGGGTGCGCTTCGCCGCGATGAGGATGTCGGGCGAGATGTCGATGCCGTAGTAGTGCCCCGCGTCAAGGTAGTCGATGAAGCGCCATCCGGCGCGGAGGTTTCCGCAGCCGATGTCCAGCATGCGCGCCCCGGGCTCGAGGCCGTGCCCGATGAGGTAGTCGAACTGCATCTGTCCGAGCGCGAGCCAGCGTTCGTGGGTCTGGCTGCCGACCGCGGCCTCGGGGTTGCGGCGGGTGTCCGAGGCCATCACGGCCCGGTAGTAGCTGACGTGGTCGGGGTGCTTGAAGGCCAGCCACCGGTCACGGGCGGCCCGCTTCAGGTACGGGGCGATGCGGTTCGGGCGGCTCGCGGCGTAGCGGACCTTGTGGACGAGTGATTCCCGGTTCGCGGTGAGGTTCTTCCTGGTGGCCATGCGCACTCCGTCTCCATCGCAACGTGAATCCCCGACGGCGGGCAGGAGTGGCTGCCGCCGGGGAGGATCTTCGGATCCCACCATACGTCGGTGACCGACATATACAAATCACTGGAGTATCCTGGGTGACGGAAGGTGCCGCACGAGGTGGGCAGGGAAGGATCACGAACATGTGAATTGCGGTGATTTCACCCAGATTGCCAGCCCCCGCCCTTCAGGTCCACGCAACGCGCCCGAGGGCATGACGTCCTGCCCCTCGGGCGTCAGGCGCCAAGAAGGGGTGAAGGACCGGTCGGGTCGGGTACGGCGCCGCCGCTGGGACGGGCTCCGGTCAGACGGCGGGAGCCGGCTGTTCCCCGAGGAGCCGGGCGCGGAAGAGGTCGAGGACCGCGTCGAGCGCCTGCCGGGTGGGCTGTCCGGGCTCGTCGATGAGGTGCTCCGTCAGGACGGAGTGCGGCGCGAGGACGCTCTCCGGGTTCGCCGCGCTGCCGTCCAGCTCCACGGCGACGAAGGCTTCACCGAGTTCGCGCCGCAGGTACGCGAACCGGTCGCCGGGAACGAGCCGGTCACCATGGAAGCGCAGGCCCATGACCTGGAGCCCCTCGCGCTCGCAGCGCCCGCGGACGACAGCGAGGTCCTCGGGGCTGATGTCGATGGCGCCGGCACGGCTCGCGGTGCAGGCCAGCGGGAGCGACGGCTGCGACAGCACCGGGGCGACGAGGCGCTCGTCCGTGGCCATGGCCAGGGCGAATCCGCCGGTCAGGCACATGCCGACGGCGCCGACGCCGGGGCCGCCGCAGCGCTCGTGCTCGGCGGCGGCGAGCGCGCGCAGCCACCCCACGACGCGTGAACTGCGCCCCGTGGCCAGCAGTGTGAACTCGCGGCTCACGCACACCCGCCACATCGACGAGGCCATGTAGCGGACGGCGCCCGCCCGGCCGACGGCGGCGGGATCCGGGTCACGGCCCGGTTCGCCGAAGAGCACCGGGAGCACGGCGGTGCAGCCGGACGCCGCGACGCGCTCGGCGAACTCGATGACCTTGGGCGTGATGCCCGGGATCTCAGCCATGATGATCACCGCGGGCCCCGTACCCCGGCGCAGGATCCGGCGGGTGGCGCCGTCATGGGTGAACGTGCTCTTCTCGAACCCGCTCAGGTCGTGGTCTGCCACGTGCCTGCTCCTTCCCGACGTCTCACCCGGACGACCAAATTACCGACAGGTTGACCCTCGCGGTCAAGGGCCGTGTTCACCCGGACGGCGGTGCCCGTCGGGCACACGGTGTACGGCCGCGTGAGGCTGGGCCGCAGAAGCGGTGCCGCCGTGCACCCGTCCGGTCCGGTCGGGGCCGGACAGGACCGCCCGAGGAGGCTCACACGATGGAGAACGGCCCCGGGCAGGACGCCTCCCGATCCGTCAGCGCCGCTCACCGCGAGGCGGCCGCCGGTGCCGGCTTCGCGGACCGCGCCGACTTCGACGACGCCACCCGCGGCTTCGTCGCCGCCCTGGAGCCCTGCGTGATCAGGGCGGGGGACGGGAGCGTCGTGTGGGACGGCGACACCTACGCCTTCCTGAACGGGGACCGTCCGGACACCGTCCATCCCAGCCTGTGGCGCCAGAGCCGCCTCGTCGCCCTCCAGGGCCTCTTCCGGGTCGTGGAGGGCGTGTACCAGGTCCGGGGGCTGGACCTGTCGAACATGACGCTCGTCGAGGGCGAACGCGGCGTCGTCGTGATCGACCCGCTGATCAGCGAGGAGACGGCCGCCGCGGCCCTCGCCCTCTACCGGGCCCACCGCGGGGACCGTCCGGTCACCGGCGTCCTCTACACCCACAGCCACGCCGACCACTTCGGCGGCGTCAAGGGGGTCACCTCCCAGGCCGATGTCGATGCGGGAAGGGTCCCGGTCCTGGCGCCGGAGGGCTGTGTCGAGCACGCGGTCAGCGAGAACGTCCACGCAGGCACGGCCATGGCCCGCCGGGCGGGCTACATGTACGGAGCCGGTCTGCCCAAGGGCCCGCGCGGCCAGGTCGGCGCGGGCCTGGGCCAGACCACCTCCACCGGCCGGGTGACCCTGATCCGGCCGACCCTCGACATCACCCGCACCGGCCAGGAGGAGACCGTCGACGGCGTGCGCATGGTCTTCCAGCTCACCCCGGGCACCGAGGCCCCGGCGGAGTTCAACCTGCTGCTGCCCGATCACCGGGCGCTGTGCATGGCCGAGAACGCCACCCACACCCTCCACAACCTGCTGACCCTGCGCGGCGCGCTCGTGCGCGACCCGCGCGCCTGGGCCGCGTACCTCACCGAGTCCATCGCCCTGTTCGGCGACAAGTGCGACGTGGTCTTCGCCTCCCACCACTGGCCCACCTGGGGCCGCGAGCGGGCCATGTCGTACCTGGCGCAGCAGCGCGACCTGTACGCCTACCTCCACGACCAGACCGTGCGCCTGCTCAACCAGGGGCACACCGGTACCGAGATCGCCGAGACCCTGCGCATGCCGCCGGCGCTGGAGGCCGCCTGGCACACGCACGGCTACTACGGATCGGTCAGCCACAACGTCAAGGCCGTCTACCAGCGGTACATGGGCTGGTTCGAGGGAAATCCCGCGCTCCTGTGGCAGCACCCGCCGGAGGAATCGGCCCGCCGCTACGTCGAGTTCATGGGCGGGGTGGCAGAGGTCCTGCGCCGCGCCCGCGCCTCCTTCGAGCAGGGCGACCACCGCTGGGTGGCCCAGGTGGTCGACCACGTCGTCTTCGCCGACCCCTCGAACACCGAGGCCCGGGAGCTCCAGGCCGACGCCCTGGAGCAGCTCGGCTACGGCGCCGAGAACGGCACCTGGCGCAACTTCTACCTCACCGGCGCCCAGGAGTTGCGCGGCGAACCGGTCGGGACCCCGGCCACCGCCGCATCGCCGGACGTGATCGCCGCTCTGAGCCTGGACCAGTTGGTGGACTCCCTCGCTGTACGGATCGACGGGCCGCGGGCCTGGAACGCGGACGTCGTCGTACGGTTCGTCCTGCCGGGCTCGGACCCGTTGACGCTGCGCCTGGGCAACGGCGTACTGACGGGTGTCCGCGGGGACAATCCCGCGGCCGGCCGCCCGCACGCCGTCCTCGTGCTCGACGAACCGCTCCTGCGCGGGCTGCTGCTCGGCGCCGTGTCCCCCGACGAGCTCCTGCGGGCCGCGGGGGTGGCCCTCGACGGCGACCCCGCGGTGATCGCCGAACTCTTCGCGTACCTCGACTCCCCCGACCCGGACTTCGCCATCGTGACCCCCTGACGACCCGGCCGGGTCGGGTCGGGTCGGGTCGGGTCGGGTCGGGCGGCGCCTGATCGGCGGCCTCTATCCTGCGGTAATGATCAAGCCGATTGAACTCGTGATATTCGACTGCGACGGGGTGCTGGTCGACACCGAACGCATCGCGGTACCCATCCAGGTCGCCCTCGGAGCAGAGCTGGGCTGGCCGCTCACCGAGGGCGAGGTCATGGACCGGTTCATCGGCCGGTCCAGTGCCTCCATACGCGAGGACATCGCGGCCCGGGTCGGCGACGAAGCGGCCGAGATCTGGCGGGAGCGCTTCGAGGAGCGCCACCGCCTGGCGGTGGACGCCGGGTTGTCCGCCGTCGAGGGCCTCCCCGAGGCGCTCGACGCGATCAGCCTGCCGACCTGCGTCGCCTCCAGCGGCTCGCACGAGAAGATGCGCCACACCCTCGGCCGCACCGGCCTCTACGAGCGGTTCGCGGGCCGCATCTACAGCGCGACCGAGGTGAGCCGCGGCAAGCCGGCCCCGGACGTGTTCCTGTACGCGGCGCAGCGGATGGGCGTCGACCCGGCCGCGTGCGCGGTGGTCGAGGACAGCCGTCCCGGCGTCGAGGCCGCCCGCGCCGCGGGCATGCGGGCGTTCGGCTACGCGGGGGGCCTGACCGCTGCCGAACGCCTCGAGGGCAGCGGTACTGTCGTCTTCCACGACATGTGCGAACTCCCCGGCCTCATCGCCGCAGGATGAGCGGGACGGCGGGGGCCGCGCCAACGGCCCCCGCCCTGCGCGTGTTCCGGACCGCGGCGCCCGCGCGAGCGGTGACGAATCTTCAGGGATCCGCCGCAGCAGCAGTATGCGCCGCGGGGCGGTTGTTCAGGGCGATGGGTTCTTCGTGAACGGTCCAGGTCCCGCCCGGCGGTGATGACCTGGGCGGATGCGCCGGTGGGGGAATTGTTCACGGCCGCCGGGACGGGCCGGGGAATTGTTCGGCACGACGGGCATGGGCGGAATATCGGGCATGTGGCCTTATCGGCTGGGGATGTTACCGGGGACCGCGCTCGGGCATGGTGGTGGAGCGTCCGCGGCCTTCCGGGCCGCGAGCGGACACCCGTAGCGCCAACTGCGGGACCGCGCAGGCGCGATGCACTTCCTCCGGACCGTCGCTCTCGAAGGAGTTGTCGTCATGGTGATCTCCGCGGCTTCCTTTCCGCGCCCCCACGGGCGCCCTTCCGCGCTCGTGATCAAGATCGTCGTCATTGTGGTGGTGGCCGTGGTGACGGCTGTGCTGGGCACGCTCGGGTACTCCCCCGGCACCGCGCTCGGTGTCATCGTCATGGTCACGACGACCGCCCTGGAGCTGGGCCGCCGGGTCGCCGCCGACGGCGGCGACAGCGGTGCCCGCCCGGACCCGATCGGCCGGTAGGGCCGTGGGCACGGGACGGGGGCGGCCTCAGCGGCCGCTCGACACCACCGTCCCGGCCCTGGCGGAGCTCGCGCAGGAACTGCGCGGGCTCCGTGCCACGGCCGGGCTGACGCTCGACAAACTCTGCACCCTCACCCACTGGAGCAAGGGCGCCCTCAGCGCCGCCACGACGGGGCGGGACCTGCCGCGCTGGGACCTCGTCCGGGCGTGGGTGACCGCCTGCGACCCCGACGCCAACCTGGACCTGTGGCGGGCGCGGCACGGCCGCGCCCGCGCGCAGTACGAGCGCTCCCGCGTCGTCCCGGCCGAGGGCGGCCGTACGGAACCCCCGCGCGCACCGGTCGTACCCGCCACGCCGGTCACCGCGGTCACCCCTGCCGGGCCGGCCGGTCCGCGCCCCAGCTCGCTGGAACGGGACGCCTGGCGGACCCTCGCCCCCGACCGGCGGCCCTGGGGGGTCGCCGCCCATCCGGCCGCGATCCCGCTGCGCTTCACCACCGTCGGACTCGACTTCACCGACAGCGGATCCGACGGCGCCGACCTCACCGACCTCACCGGCCGCTACGACCAGATCGGGGAGATCTTCGCCCTCACCGGCAGGCGGCGCCTGCTGATCCTCGGCGACCGCGGCAGCGGCAAGACCCAGCTCGCCCGGAACCTGGGCACCCGGCTGCTGACGTCGGACGGCGGCGGCGTGCCCGTTCTCGTGTCGCTGCGCGGGTGGCGGCCCGGCCACGGCCCCGACAGCCTCCTCGGCTGGATCGCCGACGCCCTCACCGGCTGCACCGCCGAGGACGTGCGGACCCTGCTGGGCAGGCATCACCTGCTGCCCATACTCGACGACTTCGACAGCCTGACCCTGCGTCAGCGCGGTCGGGCGCTGCACACCTTCAACCAGCTGCCGGAGCAGGCCCCGTTCGTCCTCGTCAGCGGGTGGACGGAGTTCACCAGGGCGGTGGAGCAGACCGACACGGTCATCGCCGCGAGCGCGGGGGTGCGGCTGCTGCCCGTGAGCGCCGCCGACCTCGACGGCTGGATCCAGCGCAGCTCCCGGTCCCGTACCAAGGAACAGGAGTGGGCGCCGGTCCTGGCGGCCGTCGTCGCCCGACCCGATCTGCCGGCCGCCGCCGTCCTCGCCGATCCGATGCTGGCCGGCGCGGCCAGGCTGCTCTACACCGACGGGCGCGCCGTTCCGGCCGAGCTGGTCGCCGAGGAGGCGACCGTCGAATCCCTGGAGATCCGGCTGGTCCAGCACCTCTTCGGCACCTTCTCGCCGTACCGCGACGATCACCGCGACGTGGGCGGAGGGCGTCTCTTCCACGAGCAGCACCGCCACCAGGCACTGCGCCTGCTGGCCCAGCGGGAGCTGGAGGAGGGGGGACCCGTCGCCGATCTGCGGGTGCTCTACCGCGGGCGTCACCCCTCCGGGCTCCGGGCGGGCGCACAGGCGGCCCTGCTGTGCCTGCTGATGTGGTTCTTCCTCGGCATCGTGGGCGCCGAGGTGGGCAGGAACGGGTACGACGACTCCGCGGCCCTCGAAACGCCCGGGTTGCTCCTCGGCGTGGTCATCGGGGTCGGCTGGTACGTCTACCTGCGGCACCGGCTGGACCTCAGACCCGCCCGGGTGGATCCCGTGGACCGGGTGCGCATCTGGCTGCTGCGGTGCGTCCCGGCCTCCGTGGCCCTGTTACCCGCATTCGCGATCAGCGAAGCTTCCTTCGCCACGTCCTTCGGCCTGTTCCTGGCCTCGATCGTGCTGGCGCTGGCGGTGGGGCTCGCGGAACATGCCTGCGGACAGCCGAAGCCGGTGGTGTTCCTCGGTGAACTGGCCCTGCTGCCCCTCCTCCTCATCACGCTGACACCGACGTCCGAAGTCGGCGCCCTGGCCGTACCCGCGCTCCTGCCGGTCCTGTTGAGCGTGACGGTGACCGGGCACTGGCTGCGTGCGGTCCTCACCTCGCGCTTCGCACTGTGGGGCCTCTACCCGGGGGTCCTGCTCGAACTGCTCGCCGAGGCCGCCGGGCCGGAGATCCTGCGGGCGGGACCGGACGGCTGGTCCTTCACCCATCCCGCCGTGGCCCGCTGGTACCGCGAGGTCGTCGCGGGCCCGCGCGGAGGGGAGGACGACCACAGGTCCGACGGATGACCGGAGCGCCGCCCCGGCGCCGTCCTCCCGGCCGGAGGCCCTCTTCTCGCAACGCCGCCGTCACCCGTAGTCTTGCTCGCTGCCATCCGACAGCACGTTCACCGAAGTCACTGACGAGACAGGGACATGAGTGTGGAACGGGACGATGTGCATCTCCCCGGCGGCCGTCCGCTCATCGCGCGGCGCGATCGGGCCGAGGCCCTGGGGCAAGCGGGAAGTCCCCGGGAGGCCGCCCGCCAACTGGGCGAGCTGCTGGTCGAGTGCGAGCGGACGCTGGGCGCGGCCCACCCGGACAGCCTGCTGACCCGTGAACTGCTGGCGCACTGGACGGGCGAGTGCGGGCGGCCGCTGGCGGCCGCCGCCGAGTTCCGCAAGCTGTGCCGCCTCCGGGAGCGCGGGCCGGGCCCGGACGACCCCGCCGCCCTGCGGACCCGCCACGGCCTGGCGTACTGGACCGCCGAGACGGGTGATGTCCGATCCGCCCTCGCGATGCTGGAAGAACTGCTCGCGGTCCGGCTGGAGGTGCTGGGCGCGGACCACCCCGACACCCTGGCCACGGAGCACGAGTTCGCCCGGCGGGTGGGTGAGGCCGGAGAGCCCGGGACGGCCGCCCGTCTGCTGCGCGCGGTGTGCACCGCCCGGACCCGGGTGCTGGGGGCGGACCATCCGCACACCCTCACCTCGTGGCAGGAGCTCGCCCGCTGCGTCGGCGCCGCGGGTGACCCGTACCGGGCCGCGGACCTGCTGACGGAACTCCTCCAGCGGCGGGTCCGGGTACAGGGCCGCCGCCATCCCGAAACGCTGCACACCTGCCACGAACTCGCCGTCTGGGAGGCCGCGTCCGGGCGCCCGCCTGCGGCGAGGGCACGGCTGCGGGAGCTGCTGCCGCTGCGCGCCGAGGTCCTGGGCACGGCCCATCCCCATGTCGTGGCGACCGCCGAGCTGCTCGGAGCGCTGGAGTCGCCCGGGAGCACCCCGGAATCCGCTGTCGAATCCGCCGTGGAATCCGCCGCTGGCGGCCCCGCCGTGCATGAGGTGCCTCGGGCGCATCTGCTGCGGTGACCGGTCGTCCGGACCACCCCCGTGCGGCGTTCAGCTCTTGTCGCCGGCCTCCGCCGCCTTGGCCGCGATGTCCTCCAGGACGGCCTTCGGGTCGCCGTCCGGGTCGACGGCGCGTCCGATGTTGCGCTTGATCGTGTCGCTGACCGTCACCCAGGACGGGTCGTTCACCGGGTAGAGCCGGGCGGTCCGCAGCGCGCTCAGGAAGTCCTCGTCGGTCTGGCTGAGGCCGCCGCCGGCCGGGGTCCGCGCGGCGGACGCGGTGGACGGCAGCAGGTGGTAGCGGCCCACGAAGTCCGACAGGTTCTTGTCCTGGTAGACGAATTCCAGGAACTTGCCGATCTCCGTGCGCCTGTCGTTCTGCTTGAAGGCCACCATCCAGTCGGCCACGCCCACGGTCGGCGGGGCTTCCTCGCTGGCGAGCGAGTCCGAGACCGGCATGGCGACCGTACCGACCTCGATGCCCTTGGCGGCCGCCTCGTGCGCGAGCGACGGGTAGCCGTTGAGCATGCCGACCTCGCCCCGCAGGAAGGCGGCGAAGGCGTCGGCGCGGTTCAGCCGGGACGGCGGCGTGGGCCCGATCAGGCCGGGGGTGACCAGGTTGTCCTTCACCCACTGCCAGGTCCGGATGTTGCGCTCGGAGTCCAGGCTGTAGCTGCCCCGGCCGTCGGCGTAACCGCCGCCGTTGCTCAACTCCCAGATCAGCGCCTCGGCGTGCGCCTCCTCCGGGCCGAGCGGCATGGCGTACGGGAACTTCACGCCCTTGTCCTTGAGGGCCTTGGCGGCGGCCTTGAGCTGGGACCAGGTCTTGGGCGGCGCCGCAATGCCCGCTCTGGCGAAGAGGGCCTTGTTGTAGAACAGCAGACGGCTGCTCGCCACGAAGGGCAGACCGTAGAGGCGGTTGTTGACGGTCCCCGCATCGGCGAGCGGCTGGAGGAAGTTCGCCTCGGCGCCGACCGAGAGGAGCTCCTCCGCGGAGTACAGCTTCCCCTCTGCGGCGAAGTCCGAATAGGAGCCCATGAGCGCCACGTCCGGCGCCTTGCCGGCCTTGACCATACGGGAGACCTCGCGGTCGATGTCGGCCCACGGCAACAGCTGGACCTCGACCTTGATGCCGGGGTGGGCAGCGGTGAACGCGCCGGTCGCCTTGTCCCAGTATGCCTTGGAACTGTTGGCCGGGGAGTCGCCGTACTCGGCGGCCACCAGGCGGAGCGTGGCGCTGCCGTCCGCGCCGCCGTCCGGACCACCGCATCCGGACAGCGGTGTCAGCAGGCCGAGCACGACCGCGGTGGCGGCCGGGCCGAAGATCTTTCGTCGCACGAGTGTATTCCCCTGATGTCGCATGGATGTTGCCGCTCATGGCGCACCCGGCGGGGGTGTCCCGCGGCCCGGTGGCCGGAATCATCTCCTGAGGTTGGAGGGATTGATTCCGCTCTCGGGGCATGTGTGGCCGATGATCCAGTCAGAGGTTCTCGTACTTGTGCTTTCCGACATGCGGGCGACCGTTCCGACGCGCGTAGAACGGGATTCGGTGCGACGGGGGCGGCCGTGCCGGGCACAGCGCCCCCGCACCGTGCGCACCGTGCGCACCGTGCGCACCGGAAGGAGACAGGGGTCGCGCTGCTTCTGTGCGCTGCCCACCGGGTTCGGGCCCACGTCCACCCAACCGGCGGCGGATGGTGTCCGCCGCCCCCTCACCCGGTCTCCCGGGCGGTCCTAGTCGAGCGGCCTGCCGGGGCAGTGCGCGTCGCCCCAGGCCGTCGTGGCGGTACAGGGATCATCGCCCCGGCGGATGTCGCGGAGCCAGTCGCCCACGTCCGGGAATCCCGTGCCGGCCGCAGGAGCCGCGGCCGCGGGGCCGACGGGTGCCGCGGCCGCCGGGGTGGCGGCCGCGGTGGCGGTACCCAGCAAGACGAGACCTGCGGCGGCCCGCGC
>NZ_JBSGXU010000199.1:0-14742 GCF_053610205.1 Streptomyces sp. NPDC054932
GCCGTCCGGGGCGTCCCGCGGGGGCTAAACCGCCGCGTATGTGGGTCGCAAGCGGCCCACCCGCGGGTGCCGCCGCACCCCCCCGGGCCCGCCCCCACGTCCTGCACCCCCGCGCCCCCGCGCGTCCGCCCGTCAGTGCTCGCGCGGGGCGGGAACCACGCGCTCGACCTCCGGATGAACCGTCAGGAGCTGGCGCATGGCGTTCTCGGCGCCCACCGCGTCGCCCGCGGCGAGAGCCTCGACCATCCGCGCGTGGTGCGCGACGCAGGTCTCGCTCGGGCGGTCGCAGGCAGTGATCGGGCTGCCGGAGACCTGGAGGGCGGCGGAGACGATGCCGGAGAGGTGCTCCAGCATGCGGTTGCCGGCGACCTGGATGAGGAGGGCGTGGAACTCGTTGTCGGCGCGCGCGAAGGTGATCGCGTCGCCCTGGCCGAGCGCGTGGCCCATGATCTCGACCATGTCGGCGAGCCGCTGCTGGATGTCCGGCCGGCCGTGGCCGGCGGCGAGGCGGGCGGCGAGCGGCTCGATGGTCCAGCGGAGCTCACCGAGCTCGCGGCGCTGGTCGTCGCGCTGGGGGCCGAAGGCGCGCCATTCGATGATGTCGGGATCGAGCAGGTTCCAGTCGGCGACGGGGCGGACCCGGGTGCCGACGTTGGGGCGGGCGCTGACGAGGCCCTTGGCCTCCAGGACCCGCAGGGATTCGCGGACGACCGTACGGGAGACCTCGAAACGCTGGCCGATCTCCTCGGGGACCAGCGGGCGGTCCGCGCCGAGATCGCCGGAAACGATCATCTGGCCGAGCTGCTGGACGAGTTGGCCGTGCAGTCCGCGTCCGCGGCTGCCTGCCGCGCGGCGGCCCACTCGGCTCAACTCGACGTCGGCACCGTCCCAGTGGGGTGCTCCGACGCGGTCGGACCCTGGGGTCTCCGCGTAGGGGTAGCGGTCGAGTTCGCCCGGGCCGGCGAGGCCGGAGTCGGCATGGCGGGCGGCGGTCATCATGGTGTGCGCAAGGGTACTCACGAATCCTTTGTCGGCCGTGCCTCCACGACCCTTGAGGTCTTTGGTGAAAAGCACACGAAAGGGTGATCGGTGCCACCTACGCAATTGACGACTTATCGTAAAGAACCGGGCCTTTTGCGGGGAGTTGCGGTCTGCTTGACGTGACACGGACCGCAACGGTCCCGTCCGCGACTTCTCCTGCACCTGAACGATCACCAACGGACCCTGCTGCGCAGTCCGGTGAACCCATAGGCGCACAACAGGACCATCAGCGACAGGACCAGTGCGGTCCCGACGGGCTGGGCCATCACCCGGAGAGCCCCTGCCAACAGGCGGTCGGCCTCCGGCGGCCACTGCCCCCAGGTCAGGCCGCGCAACCGGGGCCCGAGCCCGGTCGACGGGTACGCGGACGAGCCCTCCAGCGCCTTGCGCACCAGCGGAACCACCATCACCGGTACGGCGAGCACCGCGGCCAGGCCTGCGGTCGCGGACCGGAAGACCCCGGAGGCCAGTACGCCGGCCCAGGCGCAGCCGATGAGCAGCCCGGCCCAACTCGCGGCCGGGGAGAGCCACTCCACGGGAGTGCGCAGCGGTGCGCCGTCGAAGACCAGCGCGAGGGCGGCGGCATCGGCGGTCACCGTCAGGGCGCCCAGCATCAGGGCGAGGGCGGCGCAGATGCCCAGCTTGGCGGTGAGCAGCCCCATCCGGCGGGGCACCGTGCCGCGGTCGGCGGCGAGTGCGGGGTAGCGGTACTCCTCACCGAAGGCCAGCGCGCCGAGCAGCCCCGCGCCGAGGGCGGCGGGCGGCAGCGGCAGCAGCTCGGGCCAGGCGGCGAGCAGCCGGTTCTGCGGGGTCTGCCCGGTCCGGGCCAGCACCAGGGCGGTGAGGACGGAGACGGTGATGACGAGGGCTGCGGTGAGGAGGGGGGTGGCGGTGCCGAAGACCCGGAGCAACTCGTAGCGCAGCGGCCGCAGCGGGCCGCCCACGCGGCGCACGGTCGAGGCCGGGCGCCCGGCGCGGACCTGCCGGGGGTGTTCGCCGGAGGCCCCGGCGAGGGCGGGACCGGGCTCCGGCGCAGCCGTGGCCTCGGTGCGGGCGGCCGGGACCGGCGCCTTCGGTGCGCCGGCGTCGCCGGTCTCGTCGGCGAGCTGGTGGACCAGCACGCCGTTGCGGAAGGCCGCCTCGCCGATCTCGGCGCAGTTGCTGCCGTAGACCGACAGGCGGCTGCCGCTCTCGGCGACGATCTCCACGGCGCGCTGGGCGGCCCGGGCCTCGCGGCCCAGCACGTCGGCCAGCCGGGCCGCGTGCGGGGTGCGCACGGCGACCCGCGGCCGCAGCCGGGTTCGCGCGAACTCGGCTGCGTCCTGGTCCGCGACGAGCCGGCCCGCGTCGATGCTGACGACGCGGTCCGCGCTGCGGGCGGCCTCCTTGGCGTCATCGGTGGTGAAGAGCACCGCGCCGCCGAGGGAGGCATGGCCGCGCAGCAGCCCGTGCAGCCAGCCGCGTTCGCGCGGGGAGAGTCCGGCGCCGGGCTCGTCGAGCAGCAGGGTGCAGGGATCGGCGAGCAGCGCCGAGGCCAGCGCGACCCGGCGCTCCATGCCGAGCGACAACGAGCCGAGCCGCTGGTCCCGCAGCCCGGCGATGCCGACGACCTCCAGCATGGTGTCGGCCCGGGAGGCCGGCACCCCGGCGGCGGCGCAGAGCATGCGCAGCTGGTTGCGGACGGTCCGTGCGGGATTGCCGGGGACGTCGCCGAGGAGCACGCCGACCTCCCGGCCGGGGTGCGGGATGCGGTGCAGCGCGCGACCGCGGAAGTAGGTGACTCCGCGGCCCGGTTCGAGTTCGAGCATGAGCCGCAGTGCGGTGGTCTTGCCCGAACCCGGCTCGCCGAGCAGGGCGGTCACATGCCCCGGGCGGGCCTCGAAGGTGAGGTCGTCGATGAGGGGCGGGGCGTCGGGGCGGGGCTTGCTGGTGAGTCCGATGGCCTGGAGCATCGCTTCTCTCGCGGGGGGTGAGACCGCTCAGCGGCAGGGTGGGTACCGCAAGCAAGATAACGCGATATGTCCGATTTTCGACGCAACCGGTCCGATGGAATGCCGATACTGCCGCCGGCGATCGGCGTGCCGCGGTGTCAGACCTCCGGGCGCAGCATCGGCGGGTTGAGCAGGGTGGCCCCGCCCGCGCGGAACAGCTGGGCCGGGCGACCGCCCTGACGGGTCGTCGTCCCTCCGGCCGGCACCAGGAAGCCGGGAGTGCCGGTGACCTTGCGGTGGAAGTTGCGCGGGTCGAGGGAAACGCCCCAGACGGCCTCGTAGACCCGCCGCAGCTCGCCGACGGTGAATTCCGGCGGGCAGAAGGCGGTGGCGAGCGAGGAGTATTCGATCTTGGAACGGGCCCGCTCCACACCGTCGGCAAGGATCCGGGCATGGTCGAAGGCGAGCCCCGTGGCGCCCTCGTCGGAGTCGGCCAGCACCTCGTCGACGGGGGCCCAGCGCGCACTGTTGGCATCGCCCCCCGCCCGGGGCGCAGGCAGGTCCGGAGCCAGCACCAGGTGCGCCACGCTGACGACGCGCATGCGCGGATCCCGCTTCGGATCACCGTAGGTGGCCAGCTGTTCGAGGTGCGCCCCGTTGCCCGCACCGGGGAGGGCAGGGTCGTGCGCGCAGAGGCCGGTCTCCTCGGAGAGCTCCCTGGCGGCGGCCCCCGCCAGGTCCTCGTCCTCGCGGACGAAGCCTCCGGGCAGCGCCCAGCGCCCCTGGAACGGCTGCTCACCTCTACGGACGACCAGCGCGCAGAGCGCGTGGCGCCGCACGGTGAGCACGACCAGGTCGACAGTGACGGCAAAGGGCGGATAGGCCGACGGGTCGTAGGGCGACATGCCGCGATCATAGTCGTCTGCCTGACGATAAACAGCGCTTTGGTGACCTTGAAGACTGCCCGGGGGCCGGGAGCCTCCGGTCGAGCGGCCGGTCCGGCCTCGGCCGGGCGCGGGTGCTCACCCTCCCAACTGGAGCGCATCAGCCGCCTCCTCCACCATGCCGAGGCCGAGTCGGCTGATCCTGACGGCGAAGGGCTCCCCCGCCACCCGCAGACCCGAAAGTCTGAGCCCGCCCAGGGGCGCGCCCGGGAGAGGGACGAGGGCAACCGTCCCCGCGGGGGCGTCGGGCCGGATCCCGGCGAGGGCCGTCAGTGCGTGAACCCCGGCCGCCGCGGCCACGGCAGCCGGGCGACAGGCCGCCGGGTGCGGCACGGGGGCGCTGCCCGCAGTGCGCTGCTCGGCGGCGAACATCTCCGGGAGCCGGTACCCGAAGGACTCCGCCGCATCCAGCAGGCCCCTGAGCAGGCCCGCGGCCTCCTTCTCGAAGCCCGCCCGGGCCAGGCCCGCCACGGCCACCGCGCTCTCGTACGCCCGCACGGCCCCGGAGCGGTGGCCGAACGGGTTGTGCCCCGGCTCCTTGACCGCCATGCTCCGCAGCCCCCATCCGGAATCCATCGCGGGGGCTCCGAGCAGCCGGGCCAGCTGCTCGGCGCGGGCCGGGTCCAGGAGCCCCGGGGCAAGTCGCCCGCCGCTGAGCAGTCCGGTGTCCAGCAGGTGCGCGGCGGCCCCCGTCAGCCGCGGCAGCGGCCGCCCGTCGGGGTGCAGTGCCGAAGCGGGCCGGCCGCCGTCCGGGCCGTCGGTCCAGAACGCGGCCCGGAACCGCTCCCGCAGCGCGGCCGCCCGGTCCCGCCACTCCTCGGCGCCGGGCCGCCCGCAGGCGGCGAGCAGGTCGGCGCCGAGCACGGCGGCCCGGTGGGCGTGGGCCTGGGTCTCGCAGCGCCGCGGACCCGGGTCGGGGTCGGCCAGGAACCCGTCCTCCCCCAGCGCGGCGCGCAACCAGTCGAGGCACCGCTCGGCGGCCGGGAGCAGTCGGGCCACTTCCTCCTCCGGCATGCCCCAGAGCCGGGCCTCGGCCAGCACCGCGGGAAACGCCAGGGTCGCCTCGGTGCCGGTGCACCCCGGCGGAAGCTGCGCGCCGGCTCCGCGCAGGGGGCCCGGGATCTTCCCGGGGTCCGGCCCGCGTTCCCCGTTCTGGGTCCGCGCCAGGATGCGCAGGGTGGCCGCGGCGAGACCGGTCCCGAGCGGCAGTGCCATCCGGGCGGCCCAGAGCGATTCCGCCGGGGCCAGGCCCAGCCGCCATGGCGCCCCCGCCGCGGCGAAGGCGTCGCCCTGCTCCTCCGGGTCGCGCAGGAGCAGGGCGCCCAGGTCCTCGACGCTGGCCCTGAACCATGCGTCGACCCTCGGGTCGTCCCCTTCGGCCCGGGCGTCGGCCAGCGGGTTCGCCACCTGTCCGGCGGTGGCCCGCTCCACTCTTTGCTGGGTGGTCCGGAGCTCGATGGTGCGGGATTCCCCGGGGCCCAGTTCGAGCTGCCAGCGCAGCAGCCCCGCCGAGGCGAGCGCGTCGTCCGGCGGCGGATCGGCCGCGATCACGGCCTGCGCCTCGCCGGTGCTCCAGCGCAGTCCCGCCGCGTGCACCCCGGCGGGCAGCTCCGGCCCGGCCCTTCCGGCGGCCACCGCGGCCAGCTCCGCCAGGTCGGTGCCGAGCAGCACCTCGACGGGCAGCCGTACCGGCCGGGCGGTGAAACTGCGCAGGGTGATCCGCTCGGTGCCGTCCGCGTGCCGGACCCGTTCCACACCGATGTCGGGGTCGGGGCCGGGCTCGGCCCCGGTGCGCACGGTCGCGGTGAAGGCGGCCCGGTCCGCGCCGAGGCTGCGCCCCTGCACGGCGACCGGGTCCCGGCCGCCGACACGCAGCACGCAGCGGGAGAGCAGCCGGCGCCCGGCCCGGTAGATCCCGTCGATCCCCTGCCCGGTCAGCTGGCCGTGCTCCGGCGAGATGACCAGACAGGGCGCGGCGACACAGATGACGGCGCCGTGCACGGGTGGCAGCTCGGACCTGCGGGCGGCGGGCACGACGGGTGGGCGGGGAGGTGCGGGGTGAGACATGTGTCGCCTTGTCTGCGCTCCGGACGGTTCAGCTGGGCGGTGGCGCGGCCGTGCCACCACCACCCTCCAGCTGAACGCCCCCGCCCCCGCCCGGGTCACGGGCCCGGGCCCCGGCCGGGTGTGCCCGCGGCGGAGCCCGCGCCACCGGGCCAGGACCGGGGCGCACCTGAACAGCCGTCCCGGACCGCTGTGCGGGCGCCGGTGCGCGTTCACTGGTCGCTCCCCGCGGTGCGGCGGGATCCGCGGCGGGTGCTCGTCCGGCCCCGTCGGCCGGGAGGGCGGGTACCGGCCGAGGGGCGGGTACCGGCCGAGGGGCGCCCTCGCCGGGGCTCCCGGCGGCGCCGCTCCTCCCGCAGGCACTGGCGCAGCCCCTCGGGGTCGATCCCCTCGTTGCAGGCGTGGTGGAGCAGTTGGGCGAAGCGGTATTCGGCGTCCGCCCGCAGGGCCAGGTCGAAGGCGATCCGGGCGGTCGGTTCGTCGCCGGTGGACCAGGAGACCCACCCGGCGAGGGTGAGCGGGGCCGCGGCGTGCTCGCCGTACGCCCCGACGCAGCGCCGGGCCAGGGCCCGCCACAGCCGCAGGGCCGGGGCCGCCTCCTCGTCCTCCATCCACTCGGCCGCGATGTCCCGGATCTCGCGGTCCTGGAGGCCGAGGATCAGTGAGGCGGCCTCGTCGTGGCCGAGCAGCGCGTCGTCCCAGTCGTCGGCGTGGGCGCCGCCCTCGACGGGCGGGGCCAGGGTCATGCGCCGCATCAGGATCCGTGCCAGGGCGATGGTCTCGGCGCCGACCTCCTCGCGCGTGGCCCCGTCGAGGATCCTCGGCATCAGGGCGGACGCCGCCCTGTCGAGGGCCCTTTCCGCTTCCCGGGCCACGGTTCCGCGCAGCGGTGCCAGCCTGCCCTCGATCTCCTTGAGGGTGCCCCGGACCTGGAGCCCGGCAAAGGTCGCCGTAGCGGCCAGCACCGAGGTGCCGACGGCGGCGAGCCGGCTGCCCTCGGCCGGGCAGCACCGCTCGTCGGGGCAGACGTAGGACCAGAAGCGTCCCGCGGACAGGCACAGGGCCTCCAGCACGGGTACGTCCAGTGCGCCGCAGGCCAGCCGGATCCGCTGGGCGAGCGGCCGCAGCCGGTTCATCACCTCCCGGCCGCCCTCCTCCCCGCCCGGCTCCTGGCACAGGTAGACGACGATGCCGTCGGGCTTGCCGCCGCGCCGTTCGCTGCCCCGGATCAGGCAGTCGGCGACCTGGCGGGCGGTGTCCTCCCATTCCGCGGACGTGGCCGGGATCCCGACGCGGAGCCGGCCGCCGAAGCGTCCGCCCTCGCCGTGCACGGCGACCATCACGAGGGAGTCACTCGGGTGGAAGCCGAGCATGTAGGGCAGTGCGTCGGCCAGTTCGGCCGGGCTGCGCAGGGTGACCTGAGGTCCGGTGGTGGCTCCGGCCGGGCTGATGGAGGGCCGGTCGGACGGGGTGCGTGATTCGTGGTTGCTCGTCATGCCACGAAGGTCCCGCGCATGATCCGATCCCGAAAGCCCTGTGGATAACTGCCGGCGTCATTGTCCACAGGTCCGGAGCCGCATTGGCGCGATGTCGGAGGCATCGGGTTGCATGGGGGCATGAACGCAGACCTGAGGTCCTCGGCCGACTCCGTACTGGCCCGTCTCGTGGGCGACCCGACGGGCGCCGCCAAGTTGCGGGAGGACCAGTGGCGGGCGATCGAGGCCCTCGTCGCGCACAAGCGGCGGGCGCTGGTGGTGCAGCGCACGGGCTGGGGCAAGTCCGCGGTGTACTTCGTCGCCACCTCGCTGCTGCGGGCGAGCGGCGCCGGACCCACCGTGATCGTCTCCCCGCTCCTCGCGCTGATGCGCAATCAGGTCGAGGCCGCGGCCCGTGCCGGGATCCGCGCCCGCACCATCAACTCCGCCAATCCCGAGGAGTGGGAGGGGATCCAGGCCGAGGTCGCGGCGGGTGAGGTCGACGTCCTGCTGGTGAGCCCGGAGCGGCTCAACAACCCCGATTTCCGCGATCAGGTGCTCCCCAAGCTGTCCGCCGCCACCGGCCTGCTCGTGGTGGACGAGGCCCACTGCATCTCCGACTGGGGCCACGACTTCCGCCCCGACTACCGCCGGCTGCGCACCATGCTGGCCGACCTGCCGCCGGGCGTCCCCGTGCTCGCCACGACCGCCACGGCCAACGCCCGCGTGACCGCCGACGTCGCCGAACAGCTGGGCACCGGGGCCGGCACGGACGCGCTGGTGCTGCGCGGCCCGCTGGACCGCGAGAGCCTGAGCCTGGCGGTGCTGACGCTGCCCGACGCGGCGCACCGGCTGGCCTGGCTCGCCGATCACCTCGGGGACCTCCCCGGCTCGGGAATCATCTACACCCTGACCGTGGCGGCCGCCGAGGAGGTCACCGCGTACCTGCGCCACCGGGGCCACACGGTGGCCTCGTACACCGGCAAGACGGAGAACGCCGACCGTCAGCAGGCCGAGGACGACCTCCAGGCGAACCGGGTCAAGGCGCTCGTGGCCACCTCCGCCCTGGGGATGGGCTTCGACAAGCCCGACCTCGGCTTCGTGGTGCACCTGGGCTCGCCCTCCTCCCCCATCGCCTACTACCAGCAGGTCGGCCGCGCCGGACGTGGCGTGGAGCACGCGGAGGTCCTGCTGCTCCCCGGCCGGGAGGACGAGGCGATCTGGCAGTACTTCGCGTCGGTGGCCTTCCCGCCGGAGGAGCAGGTGCGCCGCACGCTGGACGTCCTGGCACAAGCAGGCCGACCGCTGTCGCTGCCCGCCCTGGAGCCGCTGGTCGATCTGCGCCGCACCCGGCTGGAGACCATGCTCAAGGTGCTCGACGTCGACGGCGCCGTGCACCGCGTCAAGGGCGGCTGGACCTCGACGGGCGAGCCGTGGGCCTACGACGCCGAGCGCTACGCCTGGGTGGCCCGCCAGCGGGCCACGGAGCAGCAGGCCATGCGCGACTACGCCGCGGCCACCGGGTGCCGGATGGAGTTCCTGCGCCGCCAGCTCGACGACGAGGAGGCCGCCCCCTGCGGCCGCTGCGACAACTGCGCCGGGGCCCGGTTCACCGCGGAGGTCTCCACCACCGCACTGGACACCGCGCGCGGCGAGCTGGGCCGCCCGGGCGTGGAGCTGGATCCGCGCAAGATGTGGCCGACCGGGCTCGCGGCGGTCGGCGTCGACCTCAAGGGGCGCATCCCTGCCGGGGAGCAGGCCTCGACGGGCCGGGCGCTGGGCCGGCTGTCCGACATCGGATGGGGCAACCGGCTGCGCCCGATGCTCGCCCCGCAAGCTCCGGACCAGCCGATTCCGGACGACGTGGCGCAGGCCGTGGTCGCGGTGCTGGCCGACTGGGCCCGCGGTCCCGGCGGCTGGGCCTCGGGAGCGGCGGACGCACCGGCCCGGCCGGTGGGCGTCGTTGCCCTGCCCTCGCGCAGCCACCCCCGGCTGATCGGTTCGCTGGCCGCGCGGATCGCGGAGGTCGGGCGGATGCCCCTGCTCGGCACGGTCGCGTACACGGACCAGGCCCCGGAGTTCGGATCGGTGGCCTCGAACAGCGCACAGCGGGTGCGGGGGCTCCACCAGGCCCTCACCGTGCCCCCGGCGCTGGCCGAGGCACTGGCGGAGGCGGCAGGACCCGTGCTCCTCGTGGACGACCGCGCGGAGAGCGGCTGGACCCTCGCGGTGGCCGCCCGGCTGTTGCGCCGGGCAGGCGCAAAAGAGGTGTTCCCGCTGGTGCTGGCGCTCCAGGGGTAGCCGAATGCGTCATCCACGGCGTGGCGGGGCAAGGATATGAACGGCATACCGGCGAATTCCGGTCGGCGGCGTCAATTGCTCGTTGCCGCACGCTCCGTGGCCACGCGAGAATTGGAGTGCTCCCGCTCGGCTCCCCGGCACCCTCCTGGGCCGCGCTGCGGCGCGCCCTGACTCCACCGTGCCCGTCCGCGGGCGTGTACCCGAAGGGAGGACCGTGACCTTCGGATTCGCGCCGCCCCCGACCACGTCCCTGGCGACAGCGACCGGCGGCACCAGCCGGCACGGCAGACTGCTGGAACCGGCGGAATGGACAGCTGCGGGGATTCCGCTGCTGCGCAATCCGCGCGAGGTCGTCAGCGGGCTGCACTCCCGGCACAGCCCCGTGCCCTCGACCGCGGTGATCGCCGTCCTGGGCCCGGAGGAGCAGCTCGTCGCGAGCGCCTCCTTCGTGCAGCGGTCGGTCTCGGCCGACGGCTGGGAGTACCGCAACGCCCTGTTGTCCCGGCTGCGCCGGGTCCTTCCCCACGACCTGCGGCGACGGACCCCGGTGCGGACGGCGGTGCTGCTCTACTGCCGCGAGGGCGACGAGCGGTGGACCGAGGAGGACGGGGCGTGGATGTGGGGGCTGCGGGACGCGTGCACCCTGCACGGCCTGCGCTGCGGCGCCTACATCACGCTGACCCGCGGGGGCTGGCAGGTGCTGGGCGAGGGCCGTGGCGGCCGGCGCCCGAGCTCCGACTCACAGCCCCAGCACCTCGGCGACACCGTGGCCGAGTTCTCTCCACTGGCCCTGCACACCGGGGGCGGCGCGGTCGAGGCCCTGCGGCGGACCGCCGCACGCTGATCCCCGTACAGCCGGTCCCCGTACGGCCGGTCCCCGTGCAACTGCCCGTCGTACGGCCCTGCCTCGCGCACGGGCGCACTCAGGCGGCCCGCGGGCATGCCTCACGGCCGTACACCCTGGAGCGGGCGTACGGCGGATCAGGCGACGGACTGCGGCTCGACCCCGGCGCGGGCTCCAGCGGGGCCGGCTCAAGGCCCGCCCCGCCCCTCGCCCGTACCGGGGTACAGGGCGTCAGACGCCCGCACCCAGCACAGAGTTGATCTGCTGCGGGTCACCGCACACGATCAGCAGCGCACCCGCCCGGGTGAGCGCGACCGGCAGGGCACCCGCGACGGTGTCGACCGCTCCGCCGTTGACCGCGAAGACCACGACGGGACGGCCGGCGGCGCGCTGGACCTGCGCCGCGTCCGCGTAGAAGACGTCGTCCCCGGCATCGTGCAGGGCCCAGTACGCGGCCTCGCCGAAGGACAGCTCGTGCGCGGCCCACGGGTGCGGGTCGCCGCTGGTGAGCACCAGGATGTCGCCGGGCGCGCGCCCGGTGTCGAGCAGCAGGTCCACGGCCTCTTCGGCCGCGTCCAGCGCACCCTCGGCGGAGGCCGGGATCAGCTGGATCTGCGGCACCGCCGCCGAGACGGACGGTGCGGTGGGAGCAGCGGCAGGCGCTGCGGGAACGGGTCCGGGGGTGGCCTGCGGCGCACGCTGCGCGGGCGGTGCGGGCCTGGAGGCACCTCCCGCGCGGCTTGCCGCTGCGGGGGCGGGACCGGGGCGACCGGGCCGCGGTACGGCGGCGGGACGCGGACCAGGTACAGGGCGGGGGGTCTGCGCGGTGCGGCTCGCGGCCGGCGTGACGCGGGGACCCTGGGCACTCTCGTGAATCTGAGGCTCCTCGATGGCGGGGGTGAGAGGCGTGAGTTGATATCTATCAAACACCGGTACGAAACGTACCGGTCGGTGGCACATGCGTGCGATCAGAAATCGAAGCCGAGTTGGCCTCCGTTTTCCAGCTCCATCGACTCCTCGCTGCGGCGCACCTTCTTGAGGTGGCGCCACCGGGGCAGCGCGTCCAGGTACGACCACGAGAGCCGGTGGTAGGGGGTGGGCCCCAGCTCCTCCAGCGCCGCCCGGTGCACGGGCGAGGGGTATCCGGCGTTGGCGGCGAAGGCGAAGTCCTCGATGCCACCGCCCTGTTCCCCGAGTTCGGCCATCATGCGGTCGCGGCGGACCTTGGCGATGACCGAGGCCGCGGCGACGGCGATGCAGGACTGGTCGCCCTTGATCACCGTACGAACCCGCCAGGGCGGGCCGAGATAGTCGTGCTTGCCGTCGAGTATCACCGCGTCCGGCCGCACCGGCAGGGCGTTCAGCGCGCGCTCCGCCGCCAGTCTCAGGGCGACCGTCATCCCCAGTTCGTCGATCTCCTCGGGCGAGGAGTGCCCGAGTGCGTACGCGGTGACCCAGCCCTCCAGGACATCGAGCAGGGCATCGCGCCGCTTGGGGGTGAGCAGTTTGGAGTCGGTGAGACCGGCGGGCGGCCGGCGCAGGCCGGTGATCGCCGCACACACGGTGACGGGTCCGGCCCAGGCCCCTCGTCCGACTTCGTCGACCCCGGCGATGACCTTGGCGCCGGTGGTTGCACGGAGGGAGCGTTCGACGGTGTGGGTGGGTGCTTCGTACGGCATGGCGCCAGCAAGGTTACGCCGCCCCGGGCCGACTGCACACCCCCGCCCGGCTCCGACCCGCCCGCGATCGCTCACGAACCCCGCTGCGCGGGCCCCGCGCCGCCCCCGCCGCGTCTCACACCCTGAGCAGCGGCACCATCACCTCGTCGATCAACGCCGCGATGTCCGCATCTCCCCATTCGCTTCCGCACACCTTGGCGCGGTACATCAGCATGGCCGGAATGACATCCACGACAAACGGACCAGTCGCGTCCGGCCGGACATCCCCCCGCTCGATTCCGCGCCCCACAAGCTCCCTGATCAGACGCTGGGCCGGCTCGTGCAGACCCGACCAGATCACGCCACGGAACCGATCGGCGTGCATGTGATCGCATTCGTGAAGCAGCGCCCGCAGGGCCTGACCGGCGCGCGAATGCATGACGTCCCGCATGCGCACGCACAACAGATGGAGATCCTCGCGGATCGAACCACAGTCGGGAATGTCACCGATCCTCGGCAGGTCGGTCCGCAGCGCCTCGGCCACCAGGTCCGCCTTGGAGGGCCAGCGGCGGTAGAGCGCGGCCTTGCCGGTGTGCGCACCGACCGCGACCCCCTCCATGGTGAGCGCGTTCCAGCCGACCGTGCCCAGCTGCTCCAACGCGGCGTCGAGAATCGCCCGTTCGAGTTCCGGACCGCGCCTGCGCCCCGGCGATGCGGCTGACCAGCGCGAACCCACCATCTCTCCACCTCCGACCGGCTTGCGCGTCCGGCGCACATATTTTCAGCCTTAGTGAACGCTTGCGTTCACTAAGGAGCGGCTCCTACCGTGGGCCGCAGTGAACGAATGCGTTCACTATTTCACTTTGGGGGGATCCTCAGTGACAAGCTCTCAACTCGCCACACCCCGGATACCGGGCGCGGCACGCCGGGAGGGGCGCCCCGGAGTGGCGCTCGCCGTCATCGCCGCATGCCAGCTCATGGTCGTCCTCGACGCGACGATCGTGAACATCGCACTCCCGCACATCCAGACCGCTCTCGACTTCACCACCACCGACCTCTCCTGGGTGCTGAGCGCCTACACCCTCACCTTCGGCGGCCTGCTGCTGCTCGGCGGCCGGGCGGGCGACATCCTGGGCCGGCGCCGGGTGTTCCTCGCCGGAATCCTGCTCTTCACCCTGGCCTCCCTCCTCGGCGGCTTCGCCCAGGAGCCCTGGCAGCTGCTCGCGGCCCGCGCCCTGCAAGGGGTCGGCGGCGCGATCGCCTCGCCGACCTCGCTCGCCCTGATCACCACGACCTTCGCCGAAGGCCCCGAGCGGAACCGGGCGTTCGGAGTGTTCGCAGCCGTCTCCGCGGGCGGCGGCGCGATCGGTCTGCTGACCGGCGGCATGCTCACCGAGTGGCTCGACTGGCGCTGGGTCCTCTTCGTCAACGTACCGATCGGCGTGCTGATCGCGGTCCTGACCCCGCTGTACATCACCGAGTCCGAGCGCCACCCCGGCCGCTTCGACATCGCCGGAGCCCTCACCTCCACCGGTGGCATGGCCTCGCTCGTGTACGGGTTCATCCGCGCCTCGGAGGACGGCTGGCGCGACGCGTACACGCTCGGCTCGTTCGCCGCGGCCCTCGTACTGCTCGCACTGTTCGTGGTCATCGAGTCGCGGGCCCGCGAGCCGATCATCCCGCTGCGCATGTTCGCCGACCGCAACCGCACCGGCACTTACGTGATCATGCTCGGCCTCGCCGCGGCGATGTTCGGCATGTTCTTCTTCATCGTCCAGTTCGTGCAGAACGTGCTGGGCTTCTCCCCGATCCAGTCCGGGCTCGGCTTCCTGCCCGTGACGGTCGCCATCGTCACCGCCGCCGGCCTCTCGCAGCGGTTCCTGCCGCGCTTCGGTCCCAAGCCCTTCATGGTCATCGGGTCCGCGCTCACCGGGACCGGACTGGCCTGGCTGACCTTCCTGCGGACCGACAGCTCCTACCTCTCCGGAGTGCTCGGGCCGATGCTGCTGTTCGGCTTCGGGATGGGCCTCAACTTCGTGACCCTCACCCTCACCGCCGTCTCCGGCGTGGCACCGAAGGAGGCGGGCGCGGCCTCCGGACTGCTCAACGCCAGCCAGCAGGTGGGCGGCTCGCTCGGCCTGTCCATCCTGGTCACCGTCTTCGGCACGGCGAGCCGCGACGAGACGACGAAGCACGTCCCGGCCTTCATGGCGCAGGCGGACCCCGAGCAGATCGCCGTATTCAAGGAGACCGGGCTGCTGCCCGACCCCTGGGGAGACCTGGTGCTCGCCCACGGCATCTCCACCGCGTTCTACGCGGCCGTCGCCATGGCGGGCCTCGCCCTGGCGACCGCCCTGCTGGTGATCCGGGTGCGCAGGAGCGACCTGGAGGCCCTGGCCGGAGCCGCCGCGAAGGCCGGTCCGGCCGCCTGATCGCAGTTCGCCGTACGGGGCCGGGCGCGCGGGGGATGCCCCCCCCCCGCCC
>NZ_JBSGXU010000200.1:0-14615 GCF_053610205.1 Streptomyces sp. NPDC054932
AGGACCGGGATGTTGTCCAGGATGTGCGAGAGCGGCTCGTCGCCCTTGGCCTGGGTGGAGTTCTCGGTGCACTGCTGGTTCTGCGGGTTGGACAGCACGTTGATGTCCTGGATGCCGAGGTTGCCGAAGGCCAGGATCGACTGGGCGTTGACCTTCACCGGCAGGCCGATGCAGGGCTTGTTGAGGGTGCCCTGGATCACGCCGAGCTGCGGGCTCAGGTCACCGTGGGTCTTCTGGTTGCCGTAGATCTGCTGGGCACCATTGCCGTTGACGGTGTTGATCCCGTTGTCGTTGCCGATGGCCATGGCCGGGGCGGCCATGGCCGCGCCCGCGCCGACGATCGACGCGGTGGCGGCGGCGGTGGCCATGAACTTCTTGATCATCAGTGGTCCTTCTGTCGCACGAGTGCACGGTGACAAGCGCCTTGATCAACGGCCGGGGTGAGCACGGGTTGCGCTGCTTCACCCGAACGGCCGCTACCGCGTCTCGCGCCCCCGAACGGCCACGCTCAGCTCGACGACGTAGTGCTCCTCCACCCATCCGTCCGGGAACCGGGCCATGAGGAGGGCGCGTTCGTCCTCCAGGAAGGCATCCGTGCCGGGCTCGCCGATGAGGAACAGGGAGTGCGTGGACAGCTTGGCCAGATGCGTGTCGACCGGGACGCGGCGCGACCACGACAGGCGGCGGTCGGTGAAGCGCAGCCCCTCCTGCGAGAGGGCGCGTTCGTTGATGTACCAGCCCGGACCGAACCGCTCCTCGATCCTCTTCTGCTGGTCCGCGATCCACTCGACCCCTACGTCCGGGTCGTTCTGCCAGACGGCGAGCGCCCCGCCGGGGCGCAGTACGCGCAGGGCCTCGGGGACGGCGTGGGCCAGGTCGGTCCAGTGCCAGGACTGCGCGTACGTCAACAGGTCGAGGCAGCCGGCGGCCAGCGGCAGCCTGTTGCCGTCCGCGCGGATCAGCGGCGTGTGGGGGTTGCGGCGCCGGAACTCCTGCGCCATGCCCTCCCCCGGCTCCACCCCGACCACCCGGGCCCCGCGGGCCTCCAGGAGGGAGGTGGCGATTCCCGTTCCCGCACCGACATCGGCGACCCGTGCCCCGGCCAGCGGGAAGCCCGCCATCTCCGCCAGCGTGTCGAAGAGCTCGGGCGGGTACGCGGGGCGGTGGGCGGCGTAGCGTGCGGCCGCGGAACTGAAGGAACGAGCACGGGATTCGTTCGTCATGGCGTCCATGATGCCGGTGTCCCACGGCGGCGCGGAGAGGCAGTCCCAGATGGTGGCCGCGCGGTATGTCACATCGCTGGTGGGGGCGTTGGAGCGCGGCGCGGGGCGGCCCGCGCTCGGGTCGGGCCCGGTCGTCCTGGGGTTCCAGGAGGTACTGGACGGGGCCTGCCGGCTGGCCGCGGCGCTTTCCGGGGCGGGGATCGGGCGAGGCTCGGGACTGGCCTGTGTGGCGGGTTCGAACCGGCCGGAAGTGCTGCTGGTACGGATCGCCGCGCACCTGCTCGGCGCCCGGCTGACCCAGGTGCTCGCCGGACCGGCCCTGTACGGGCTGGACTTCGTCCTGCGGGACTGCCGGCCGGACCTGGTCGTGCACGATGTGCCGGTGCCCGACACCGGGGCGCCCCGGCTCGGCCTGGACGAGCTGATCCGCCGGGCAGCCGCAAGCGAGCCCGGGGCGGTGTCCGTCCGGGCCCGGGAGGACGACGTGGCGCGGGTGACGTACACGGGCGGAACCACGGGACGGCCCAAGGGGGTGGCCTCCACCTTCGGTGCGATGGCCGCGCGCAACGCCGTACAGCCCGCGGCCTGGGCGGAATCGGTGTACCTGTCGGTCACTTCGCTGGCACAGCGGTCCGGCGGGCGGTGCCTGGAGCAGTGGCGGGCGGGGGGCCGGGTGGAGATCCTCGAACCGTTCTCCCCCGAGGGGTTCGCGGCGGCCTGCCGGCGCCTGGGGCCGGTGTCCACGTACCTGACGACCTCGATGGTGTACCGGCTGCTGGACGACCCGGTGACGGCCCAGGGGGTGCCCGGGCTGGAGGCGGTCTCCTACGGTGATTCGCCCGTCCATCCCGAACGGCTGCGGGAGGCGGTGACCCGCTGGGGCGGCCGGTGGCGGCAGGGTTACGGCACGAACGAGGCCGCGGTGATCTGCCGCCTCTCCCCCGCCGATCACGAAGCGGCGGTGGGCGGTCGGCCGGAGCTGCTGGCGTCGGTGGGGCGGCCCGTTGCCGGGGTGGAGGTCGAGGTGCGCGACGGGCGGGGCGCGGCGGTGGCGGACGGCCGCAGCGGCGAGGTGTGGATGCGCTCGGGGGCGATGATGACCGGGTACTGGGGCCGGCCCCGGCTGACGGCCGGGGTACTGCGGGACGGCTGGCTGCGGACGGGGGACGTCGGGCACTTCGGAGCGGACGGCTACCTGTACCTGGACGACCGGGTCCACGACGTGGTGATGGTCCACGGGGACAACGTGTACTGCGTGCCCGTGGAGGCCGCGCTCGCCCGGCATCCCGCGGTCGCGCAGGCCGCGGTGGTGGGGCGGCACAGCGATCTCACCGGGGAGGAGGTGTGCGCCTTCCTGGTACCGGCGGCCGGGTACGTCCCCGACGCGCTGCTCGCTGCCGAGGCCTGTGACCTGGTGGAGAAGGACCTGGCCCCGGCGCACCGGCCCACCGCGGTGTTCTGGGAACGGGCGATCCCGCTGACGGCGCGCGGCAAACCGGACAAGCGCCGCCTGCGGGAGCGGGCGGCCGGGGCCGCTCTCGGGCGGGCCTGAGCCGGGCGTGGCCGAGGCCGCGGGTCAGGGCCGCGCGGCGGCGTAGGTCCAGAACGCGCGCATCAGCTCCGGCGCGGCCGGGCCGCTCAGCTCGCGCTGGGTGAGGAGCACGGTGACCGTCCCGGTGGCCGGGACGATGTGGGCGGCGGTGCCGGTGCCGCCGATCCAGCCGTAGCGGCCCGGCACGTTCCACGGGTCGAGGCGGGCCACGTCGACCGAGCCGCCGAAACCCCAGCCCTGGCCCTCCAGGAACAGGGTGCCCGCCTCGCGCTGCGGCGCGGTGAGGTGATCGGTGGTCATCCGGCGCACCGAGTCCGCGGAGAGCAGCCGCCGGCCCCCGTACGAGCCTCCCGAGAGCAGCATCCGGCCGAAGGCGTACAGGTCGTCGACGGTGGAGACCAGCCCTCCCGCGCCGGACGGGAAGGCGGGCAGGGTGCTCCACTGGCCGTCGGGCGCGTCGACGAGCTCCAGGGCTCCGCCGCCGGGGGCGGCCCGGTAGTGGCTGGTGAAGCGGTGGAGCTCTCCCCGCGGCACGGCGAAGGCGGTGTCGCGCATGCCCAGCGGCTCGAAGACGCGCTCGGCGAGGACGTCCGGGAGGGGCTGTCCGGCCGCCCGGGCGATGAGCACCCCGAGGATGTCGGAGCAGGTGTTGTAGAGCCATGCCTCGCCGGGCTGGCACAGGAGCGGGATCCGCACGAGGGCCGCCATCCACTCGTCCGGCGCGGCCACTTCCAGGGGCCTGGGCGGCCCCTGCTTCAGCCCGTCGAACAGCCGGGTCACGGCGGGCAGCGAGAAGTCCGCGGGGAAGCCGTACCCGGCCCGGGAGGTGAGGAGGTCGGCGACGGTGATCGGGCGGACGGCGGGCACCACGTCGTCGAGCGGTGCGGACGGCGTACGGACGACCGTGGGCGCCGCGAGTTCCGGCAGCCAGCGGGCCACGGGCAGGTCGAGGGCGAGCAGTCCGTCCTCGACGAGCATCATCGTGGCCGCGGCGGTCACGGGCTTGGTGACCGAAGCGACCCGGAAGAGGGAATCTCGGGCCATGGGAGCGGTGCCGGCCGTGTCGAGGGAGCCGACGGCCGCGACCTCCACCTCTTCGCCACGGGCCACCAGGGCCACCGCCCCGGGCAGCGATCCGTCACCGACACGGCTCTCCAGGAGACTGCGCAGGTCGCTCATGGTCCACCTTCTCGTACGTGCGGATGCTCGTAGGGAAGACTGCCGTCGGCCGGCGGAATCATCGGTCCGACACGACCGGGGCCGGGCCCGCTACGCGGCCGGTACCACCGACGCGCGTATCGCCGAGGCCCATTCGCCCAGCAGGGCTGCGTGACGGATCCGCTCGGCGTCGGAGAGGCGGCCCTCGGCGCGCGCGAAGAGACAGCGGATGTCGGCGTTGATCTCGGCGAGGGAACGTTCGGAGGTCGGGTGATCGTCAGAGGTCGGGCTCACGTGATCAAGAGTAGGGGGCACGTCTGACAACGGTGGACCGTGTCCGTCATGCGGACGCCCGGACCGTGGATCAGCCCCTTTCATTCCTCTCGTTCCCCCGGGCGCTTCCCCGGGGGCTCCCCTGCTTCCTGATCCGCTCGTTCTGCGATCCGGGCGGCCCGGAGCCGGAGGTAGCGGCGCTCCGGAATGCTGAGGGTGAGACCGGCGGCCTTCGCGTAGGCGGCGCGCGCCGCCGCCCGGTCGCCCGCCCTCTCCAGCAGGTGGGCCCGTACGGCCTCGAGGCGGTGGTGGCCGGCCAGGCGCTCGTCCCGGTCCAGGGCGGCGAGCAGGGCCAGGGCCTGCCGGGGCCCGTGCACCATGGCCACCGCGACCGCGTGGCCCAGGCGCTCCACCGGGCCGGGGACCAGGCGGATCAGCACCTCGTACAGGGCCAGGATCTCCACCCAGTCGGTGTCCTCGTCGCTCGCCGCCTCGTCGTGCACGGCCGCGATCGCGGCGCGCAGCTGGTAGGGGCCGAGCGGGGCGTGCGTGAGGGCGTCGCTGACCAGGGCGACCCCCTCGGTGATGGCGGCGCGGTCCCAGCGGGTCCGATCCTGCTCGGCGAGGGGGACCAGGCTGCCGTCGGGGTCCGTGCGGGCCGCGCGGCGGGCGTCGGTGAGCAGCATCAGGGCCAGCAGGCCGGCCACCTCGCCGTCCGCCGGGCGCAGCGCGTGGACGGCGCGGGTGAGGCGGATCGCCTCGGTGGCGAGGTCGGCGCGCTGCAGATCGTGGCCCGAGGTGGCGGTGTAGCCCTCGTTGAAGATCAGGTAGAGCACGTGGAGCACGTCGGCGAGCCGTTCGGACCGGTCCTCGTCCGGATCGGTGCCGTCGGATCCGATGCCAAACGGCGTCCCGGAGGCCCTGACGCGCCGTTTGGCCCGGCTGATCCGCTGCGCCATCGTGGCCTCGGGAACGAGGAGGGCGCGGGCGATCTCGGCCGTGGTGAGGCCGCCGACGGCGCGCAGGGTGAGGGCGATCCGCCCGGCGGGGGCCAGGTCGGCGTGGCAGCAGAGGAAGAGCAGGGCGAGGGTGTCGTCCTCGGCGGGGGCCCGACTCTCCCCCGGGGGCGGCGCGACGAACTCGTCGCGCGGGGTCAGCGCGGCGGCCGTCTCCTCGCGGCGCCTGCGCGCGTCCTCGCTGCGCAGCTGGTCCGTGAGGCGGCGGGAGGCGACGCGGATCAGCCATCCGCGCGGATTGGCGGGGCGGCCTTCCTCGGGCCACTGCCGGGCGGCGGCCAGCAGGGCCTCCTGCACGGCGTCCTCGGCGGCGTCGAAGTGTCCGTAGCGGCGCACGAGCGCGCCGAGGACCTGCGGCGCCAGTCGGCGCAGCAGGTCCTCGCTCGCGGGGGTGGGTCCGGGGTCGGGGGCGGTCAGCACATCTCGGCCCCCGAGCGGCTGTCGATGGGGTGGACGACGACCGGGTAGTTCGGTGCACCCTCGGGGACCGGGCAGGCGTAGGCGCGGGCGGCGATCTCGGCGGCCCGGGCGAAGTCCGGGACGTCGACGATCCAGTAGCCGGCGAGCACCTCCTTGGCCTCGCCGTACGGCCCGTCGGAGATCACGGGACTGCCGTCGGCGCCCGCGGTGACCAGGCGGGCCTGGCGGGGTTCGGCCAGGCCTTGCCCGTCGACCCACTCGCCCGACTCGGCGAGGTCGTCGTTGAGGGCGCCCATGTAGTCGAACATCGCCTTGAGGTCCGCTTCGGACCAGCCGGGGCTGCCGCTGCTCGCCGCGCCGCCCATGGCGTCGTAGTCGGCCTGCTTCCCGAGAACCATCAGCATGTACTTCATGGGGTGCCACTCCTTCTGTTCTGCCCGGCGGCTCCGGGATCGGAGTCGGGATCGGGATCGGGAGCCTTTCGCATGGGACGTCGGAGCCGTCCTTCCCATTTCGACACGTCGGCCGCGGACACGCGCGACGGTTCCACCCGGGGGACTGCCCCCGCACGGCCTATAGGCTCATCGCATGATGATCATCGACCTCGAGCCGGGCGATGCGCGACTCACCGCCGACCTGCTCCCCGTACTGCTCGAGCTCCGCCCCCACCTCACCGAGGAGCTCTTCCTCACGATCCTCGACGAGGCACACGGACAGGGGCTGCGCTTCACCGCGGCGTACGACGCAGCCGGCGTGTGCGTGGGCGCGGCCGGCTGGCGGATCGTCGCCAACACCTCGATGGTCCGCTCGCTCTACGTCGACGACCTGGTCACCGCCGCTGCCGCCCGCTCCACCGGGGTGGGCCACGAGCTGCTCGCGCACCTGGAGCAGCACGCCCTGGCTGCCGGCTGCACCGCCCTCACGCTGGAATCCGGCACCCAGCGGAGCGACGCGCACCGCTTCTACTTCCGCGAGCGGATGGCCGTGACCGCCTTCAGTTTCGAGAAGCCGCTCCGCTGAGAGGCGCAGGCCACTCTCCCGGAATTGGCCTTGCCGCGAGGGTGATTGGCCTCGATAGGTTCGCGGTATGCGCATCCAGATCGTAGACGCCTTCACCAGCCGTCCCTTCACCGGAAACCCCGCCGGTGTCTGCCTGCTCCCGGCGGGCCCCTGGCCGGACGACGTGTGGCTGGGGCAGGTCGCCGCCGAGCTGAACCATCCGGAGACGGCCTTCGCCCTGCCGCTCCCGGCCGGGGGCCCGGCCGACTGGGAGATCCGCTGGTTCACTCCGCTCGTCGAGGCCAATCTGTGCGGCCATGCCACATTGGCCACGGTGCACACGCTGCGCCGGGAAGGACTGCTGTCCGGTGGCCCGGTGCGGTTCCTCAGCCGGTCCAGCGGTCTGCTCACCGCGCGGGCCGGGGAGGACGGGGAGATCACCCTGGACTTCCCGGCCGCCCCGGTGACGAAGGTTCCGGTGCCGCAGGGCCTCGCCGACGCCCTGGGAGTTCGGCCCGGGGCCACGTTCCGTACGGGCGCGCTGGGCGATCTGCTCGCCGTACTGCCCGACGAGGCCACCGTGCGGGGGCTGCGGCCCGACCTCGGGGCGATCGCGGCCCTGAGCCTGCGCGAGGAGCTGCGCGGGGTCATCGTCACCGCGGCGGCCGGCGCGGCAGAGTCCGGCCACGACTTCGTCTCCCGGTTCTTCGCCCCCGCGCGGGGCATCCCCGAGGACCCTGTCACCGGCAGCGCCCACACCGCGCTGGCCCCCTACTGGTCGGCGCGGCTGGGCCGCACCGACGCCCTCACGGGCTTCCAGGCCTCGGCACGCCCCGGCCTGGTGGGGGTCGCCGTCCACGGGGACCGGGTCCTCCTCACCGGGCGGGCGGTCACCGTCCTGGAGGCGACGCTCCGCATCGGTCCGGGTCCCGTCGGACCGTGACCGAACCGACGCCTCGCCGAGGCCCGACCGACCTCGTCGGCAGGACCGCGCCTTGCTAGCTTCCTGCCGAAGCCGACCTTGGAGGACCTGATCCGATGCCCGCATCCCGAGGCCCCCACAGGGGGCTGAGCGCGGCGGCCGTGGCCGCCGTCCTGCTGACGGGCACCACCGGGTGCGGGGACAAGTCCGCAGATGCCTCGCCGGCAGCCTCCGTTTCCGCGTCCGTGCCGACGTCCGCCTCCGTGTCGGCATCGGCATCGGCGTCCGCCGCGGTGTCCGCGTCCGCCTCGCCGTCGACCCCTGCCTCCCCGCCGCCCACGACCGGGACCGCGGCATCGGCCCCGACACCGCCCCCGGCCCCGACCCGGCTCGCTGTCGCGGTGAACACCCGGGGCGGCCGACTGGCGCTCGTACGCGGAGGCGCCCCTCAGGAGTTCACCGTCACCCTGCGGAACGGCAATTCCGCCGACTACCGGCATGTGCTGGTCGCCTTCCAGATGGAGATCCTGGTCGGCGAACCCGGCGACGGGGCGGGCAGCGGGCCCGGCTTCCTGCTGGAGCGCTTCGACACGGCCTCGGGCGGCTGGCGCCCGGCCGACTTCCGCATCGCCAATGACGCCAAGCCGCCGGCGCTGTTCACGGGCGGCAGCCGGCTCGCCCGCGACGCCGTCCGGGTCGAGCGCTACCGGCTGCGCGCGACGGCCGGCGGGGCCACGGGGAGCAGCCCGGTGGTGGTGTCCTTCATCGACACGGACGCCGACCGCGAGGTCGCCTCCCACCTGGTCCTCGGACACAGCACCCGCTGAAAGCACCCGGGCGCGCCACGGGCCTCCCCAGGCAATGCAGTTGCCTTTGAGCTGCGGGGGATCGTTGCCCCGCGGGTGACGGGGTGGGGCGCGGGCCAGCGGGTACGGATCGGGATCCTGACGAAGGTGTTCACCGCTGAGCTGGTCGACGCGGCGATGACCAAGCACGACCGGGCCCACCATGGCGGGCGCGGATCTGCTGGTCAGACTCCAGTCCAACCACCTCGGCACGACACCGCTGGACACGGATCAGCACCCGGCCGCCGAACTGGTCGCGCTCTACCGCGAACGCTGGGAAATCGAGCTCGCCTTCGACGAAATCAAGAACCACCTCGGCCCCGGCGGGCCGATCAGGTCGCGGACGCCGGAGGGCGTCGGGCAGGAGCTGTGGGCCTACCTCGCGGTTCACCAGGCCATCCGTCAGTTCGCCCACACGGCTGCGCTCGCCCGTCCGGTCCTGGATGCAGACCGCGTGTCCTACCTGAGGTGCGTGCGCATCATCCGCCGCAGCATCCCTTCCCGGCTTGGAGCGTCCACGACCAGGCTCACCCGTTCCTGTACCGAGGCTGGACATGAGGCACGCAGCCGCCTCCTCCCGGCCCGGCGCAGCCGGGACTGCCCACGGGCGATCAAGAAGCCCAACCGATGGCCGGTGCTGAGGACCCGCGCCGGACGCGACACCGTGCAGCCTGGCCGCTGGGCCCACAACCCGACCGCGAAGCAGAAGAGCTCCCGCCGGGCCGGACGACCAGCACTGAAGGAATCGCAAGCCGTGTCCCCACCCTGAGAACACGCTCTTCGCCCCGCACATGGGGACCAGGCTCGTGGGTCTGTGAGGATCCGCCCGTGAGGTGCGACGTGTGTGGACGAGCGATGTGGCAATGGCCTGTGCCGCCGACTGCTTGGGAAGAGCGGATCTGGTCCTGCTCCTGGTGCTATGCGTCGACCCATGTGGGCGGCGAGTGGTTCGAGATCTCGCGGCCCCCGTACCAGCCCATGGGCATGCGCTGGGAGAGAGCTGTCGCTGACGGCCTTTCCCTCGATGTCTCTCATGCCTTCGGGGACTACGACGCGACGCTGTGCGGGATCCAGCGAGCCGACATGGCGCCCTCCGACCACTGGTGGCTGCCAGAGAGGGAGAACGCCTGCGGCGACTGCCGATCCGGAGCGAGCGTCATCGACAGTCGCCGGCCTCAGGCCATGCGCGGCGAGGACGCGCGCATCAGCGTGCCCCGGTCGGCAACCGCCGGATAGCTCGGAGCGGGGCAGCAGCGGGTGTTCACGAGTGGGTCCGAGCTGGACGACTTGAGTCCGTTGAAGATTACTTCCCGGGCGACGGGTGATCGTTTCCCGAGTGCCTGACGGATCAGGGGGTCCACCGATGGTGCTGGAGAGCATGCGGCGGAACTGGGTGACGCGTTCGCTGACGCAGGACCGTTCGCATTTATCCAGTTCACCCTCGCTGACGCCGACATGGTAGCCGTGGTCACGTGTCCACAGAGCGACGGGGCCAGCCCTTCTCCTCACAAAGGTCCTTGTACGCACCCATGCTCGTCGCGTCTGCCAGCGGCTCAGTACCTGACGCTGTCGGGGATCTTGGACATGTGGAGCTCGGCGGGCGTGGTCGGCAGGTAGCCGGCCAGGGAGTAGCGCTGGCGGGCTGGTCCGCTTGCCGGGAATCGAATCGCCATCAACGGGGTTGGAGGGGGACGAGCCGATATTGGAGGGCCATGCGAGCGATTCAGGTGTACGAAGTGGGCGGTCCCGAGGTGCTGCAGGAGGCCAAGGTGGACCTGCCGCGGCCGGGTCCGGGCGAGGCGGTCGTGGAGGTCGCCGCATCCGGGGTCAACTTCCTCGACGTCTACCACCGCGAAGGCCGGTACAGCCTCCCGCTGCCCTTCACCCCGGGCACTGAGGGCGCCGGCACGGTCGTCGAAGTGGGACCCGGCGTCGCTGACGTCGCAGTCGGGGACCGGGTCGGTTGGGTGGAGATTCCCGGCACGTATGCCGAGCGGGCCGTCGTGGACTCCTCGCGGCTGGTGCCGCTGCCCGACGACATCGGCTTCGAGACAGCCGCCGCCGTGCTCCTCCAAGGCATGACCGCGCACTATCTCGTCAAGGACGCCTGCCCGGTTCAGGGGGGCGACACGGTGCTCGTGCATGCGGCTGCTGGTGGCATGGGGCTGCTTTTGACCCAGCTCATCACCCATCTCGGCGGCAGGGTGATCGGCACGACGTCGACCACGGCGAAGGCCGAGCTGGCGAAGCGTGCCGGGGCCGCTGAGGTGATCCTTTCCTCCGCAGTCGACGATCTCGCAGCCGAGGTGAGGCGGCTCAACGGCGGTCAGGGACTGCCGGTTGTCTTCGACGGCGTCGGCGCGCACACCTTCGATGCGAGCCTCGCCAGCCTGCGAACCCGCGGCCATCTCGTGCTCTTCGGCGCGGCAAGTGGTGCCGTGCCGCCGTTTGATCCGATGCGGCTCGCCCACGGCGGTTCGCTGACCCTGATCCGGCCCAGCCTCGGGGACTTCATCGCCGATCGGTCCGAACTGCTCCGACGCGCCGCCGATGTGTTCGAGTGGGTGCGCTCCAAGGCGCTTGAGGTCACGGTAACGGGCCGCTACGCATTGTCCGAGGCCGCCCGGGCCCACAGCGATCTGGAGGCTCGGCGTACCACCGGCAAGCTGCTCGTCGTACCCGATGCAGCCGCTATTGGACGCCGCGAGGAGACGCAGAGCTGATCGCGGGTGACGAGATCGGGGATGTTCGTGGGTCCACTTCTGGGAGATCGTCGAGGTGATCGCCCTGCCCGAGCGAACGTCGAGGGCCTCAACGGCAGGGCAAAATCCCATGGCGTCAACATCCCCGATCCGGCCAGACGACTCGCACACGGCCGCGTCCCGCCCGGTCAGTAGACCGGACGGGATCTCGTCAACTGTCCCGAGCCAACTCGAGAACAGCCGGTGCGCAGCAGCGTTCCCGGGGGACTCACGCTGTGCTGCGCAAGGCAACTGCGTTGGCCTCCTCAGGGCCCCCGCCGGTTCGTCGTACCGGCTTCCGCTTCCGGCCGACCGGCACCCGCCCCAGACACCCGAGGCGGGCGTACGCCGTGCACTCCTGTGCGCCCCCTTGTGCCCCTTCGGAGCGGAGGAACGCCGTCGTACGGTTCCGGGCTATGAGCGGATACACGATGGAACCGGCCATGCCGATGGAAATCAGCCCCCGAGTACTGCCGCCTTCCGACCAGTGGTCCCCCGCACTCGCGGTACAGACGCCCGTCTGTCGTTTCGAGAACTTCCTGGGGGCGGAGCGTGCCGCAGCACTTCTCGAGTACGCGATATCGCGAGCGGACGACTTCGCGGCGGGGACCGTCCTGGACCCCCTCACCGGACAGGTGTCCCGCAAGGGGCGGGACTCGCTGGTGCTCCCCGTGACCAGCGAGGTGTTCAGCGCGCACCTCGCCGACTGTCTGCCGCTCGTTCAGGAGGTGCTCGGCCAACCGGGCCGCGCTCACACAGTCGTTGACCGTCCTGACGGCGCACGGCGAGGGCGGCCACTTCGGTATCCACACCGACGCCTCACGGGTCCGGGACGTGAGCACGGCGCTGTCCGCGGTGTACTACCTCCACCGCGCACCCCGCGGCTTCGGCGGCGGCCAACTCCGCCTCTACGACACCGTGGTGCACGATGGCAGGGCGCGGCCGGCGGAGTCCTACCGCACCGTCGAACCCGAGCACGACACCATCGCCTTCTTCCCCGCCGGTGCCTTTCACGAGGTCGTGCCGTCCACCTGCCCGAGCGGGCGGTTCTCGGACCACCGCTTCACCCTCACGACATGGATCTCCGACGGGGAGTCCGCTGCGGGGGCGCCGGACGTCCACGGGCCGGGGGTCTGGCAGTGGATGGCGGACGCGGCCGAAGGCACCCGCCCGCTCCACGACGTCGCCCACGACCACGACGGGGCCAGGCCGGTCGCGCTTCCGCCGTCCGGCCCTGCCAGCCGCCTGAGGCTGCCTGCGCCGAAGGGGGCGGCGCGGCGCGCCTGAGTTCATCCGTCCATGACCTGACCGGACCTGCGTGACCGGATCCGACTGACCTGACCTGACCTGATCTGCCAGGAGGTCTACGTGATGGTCCAGATGAACTTGCCGCCGCCGAGCCACCGAACCACGTCCAGGTCGTCGAGGTCGTGGATCGGGACGCCCACCTCCGCGGCGATCAACAGCACGTCCGTCATCGACGTCGCCCTGCCGACGAACTCGCCGTCGACCTCCACGATGCGGAAGGGCGGGTTTCCGGGTTGAACACCCCGTACGGTGATCCGCGCCGGGGAGATGTGAGGTGTCGAGCCTTCGGTCATGCGGAGACGGTCGCACGCCGCGACCGGTGACGGGCTCGGCGACACGTTCCGGGGGGCCGATCGGGACATGCCTCAGGTCGTCCCCCCGTGCGTCCCCGCGCGCGCCTCCCCGAGGGCGGACGCGGCGGTCAGCCAGGCGGCGGTGACCGCCTGACGGGCCCGGTCCGTCGCCTCGGGCACCCGGTCGGGCAGGTGGAGCGGCGAGCCGATGTGCACGTGGAGGCAGGGCCTGCGCAGCGGGGCGCTGAAGACACCGGCGAGCTGCTTGGCGCCGTTCCCGGAGCAGAGGCGGCGGACGCCCGCCTGCCCGACGGGCACGACGGGGGCTCCCGTCGCGGCGGCGAGCCGGGCCAGGCCGCTGCGGAAGGGGCCCGGGGCCGTCTCGCCCGCGTCGCGGCGGGCGGGCAGGCGGCCTTCGCCGTAGAGCAGCACGCTGCGGCCCGAGGCGAGGGCGACGGCCGCGGCGTCGAGGGAGTCGGCCGCGCGGGCGGTGCCGCGGTGGACGGCGATGTGGCCCTCGCGGCGGAGCGCGGAGCCGAGCAGCGGTACGCGCCAGAGGCCGCTGGTGGCCAGGATGACCGGCTCGATCCCGTACCGGCGCAGGGCGGCGACCACGACGGCCGGGTCGGCGAGGGAGGTGTGGTTGGCGACCAGGATGGCGCCGGGGGCGGGCCGTGTCCCGGGGTCGGCGGTGACGGTCAGCCGCCCGAAGGCGGGCACGAGCGCGGAGGCGATTCTGCTGAGCATGCGTTCATGGTCGGCCGGTGGGGCGGGGCCGTCATGAGTAGGCGTACTCACCGAATATGACCGAACGGTCACAAGATCGAGCGCACGGAACGCGTGCGGCACCGGCGGCATCTAGCAGTGCGGCGAGGCCCCCGCGGGTCCTCGCCGCATGTATCGGCACGGTGTGAGCAGCAAGGCGGGGCTGGGATGAAGTCGGTAAGGGTGGCGGGCGGTTCCTCGGACGACCCGGAGATTGAGGCGGGGACCACCGTCACGGGGGCGGAAGCCGGGGCGGCGCCCAAGCAGGAGTCCGCCGAGCCGGGGGCCTCGGACGGCACCTCCGACGACGAACCGGCCGGCTCGACGGCCGACACCCCGAAGACGCCGGGGGCCGGGAACGAGACCGAGCCGGCGCCCGAAGCCGAAGCCGACGGCGAGCCCGCTCGCTCCGGGGCCGATGCCGACGCCCGACCGGAGCTCGAAGCGGAAACCGAGCCCGAGGCCGAATCCCCGGCTGTGACCGAGCCGAAGCCCGAGCCCGACGCTGCGGCAGTGGCCGAGCCCGACGCCGACGCCGACGCTGCGGTGGGTGCTCAGGCCAGCCCCGAGGCAGGCACCGGCCCCAAGGCCGACGCCGAGGGCGAACCCGAGGCAAAGTCGAAGCCCGAACCCGAGCACAAGGCCGAACCCACGCCTGGTGCAGAGCCGAAGCCCGAGGCCGGCGCCAAGCCCGAGGCCACGCCGGAGGCCGAGGCCGAGTCGAAGCCCGACCTCACGGCGGATGCCGAGCCCGAACCTGAGACAAAGCCGAAGGCCGCGCCCGACACCGCGGCGAAGGCCAAGACCGAGGCCGCGGCCGCGTCGAAGGCGAAGCCCGAGGCCGACGCCAAGCCCGTGACCAAGCCGGAGGCCGAGGCCGAGTCGAAGCCCGACCTCACGGCGGATGCCGAGCCCGAACCTGAGACAAAGCCGAAGGCCCAGGCCGAGCCCGACACCGCGGCGATGGCCAACACCGAGGCCGCGGCCGCGTCGAAGGCGAAGCCTGAGGCCGGCGCCAAGCCCGAGGCCACGCCGGAGGCCGAGGCCGAGTCGAAGCCCGACCTCACGGCGGATGCCGAGCCCGAACCTGAGACAAAGCC
>NZ_JBSGXU010000201.1:0-14531 GCF_053610205.1 Streptomyces sp. NPDC054932
ATCCACCGAAGTGGACGGGGTATCAACTTCTGGCGTTGATTTTTGGCACGCTGTTGAGTTCTCAAGGAACGGACGCTTCCTTTGTACTCACCCTCTCGGGCTTTCCTCCGGGCTTTCGTTCTGTTCTTCGTTTCCGACTCTATCAGACTCTTTCGGGCCTGACCCCCAGTCAGCGGGGTTTGTCTTCCGGGCTGTTGGGCCCTTCCGACTCCTGAACTCTAGTGGATTTCCCCGGCGATTCATAATCGGCCTTCGGAAATGAATTCGGGCATGCCGAATTCGTTCCCAGTGGGAGATCGTGCTGAGTTGGGTGCCGCGACGAGGCGGCGGGATTTGTTGTCGCCAAAACCTTCCGGCTCTGGGACAACTCGAAGAATCTTACGGATCCACCGGGGTGGTGTCAACCCCGGTGGTCAGCTGGGTGACTGGAGGTCTTCCACGCGGTCCAGCAGGCGGGCGAGCATGTCGCCCAGTACCCCACGCTCCGCGGTGGAGAGGTCCTGGAGGAGGTCCTCCTCGAAGACCGTGGCCGCGCGCATCGCGTCCAGCCACTTGCTCCGGCCCTCGTCGGTGAGCTCCACGATCACGCGGACCCGGTTGGACTCGTCCCGCTCCCGGGTGACCAGGCCCTCCGCCGTCATGCGGTCGATCCGGTGGGTCATCGCCGCCGGCGTGAGGCCCAGCTGCTTCGCCAGTTCGCTCGGGCCCATCCGGTAGGGGGCACCGGAGATGACGAGGGCCTTGAGGACCTCCCACTCCGCGTTGCTGATGCCCAGGGCCGCCGTCTGGCGGCCGTACGCGACGTTCATGCGGCGGTTCAGGCGGCTCAGCGCCGAGACGACCTTCTCCACCTGGGGGTCCAGGTCCTGGAACTCGCGCTGATAGACGGCGATCTGTTCGTCGAGGCTCGGCTCGTGGACGGCCGCAGTGCCGTCGGGGGTGTCACCCATGGGTCGAAGTATCGCACGAGCCCGTTGGCGTCTAACTCCTTCGGTGTGTACTGTTAAGGCTTGAAGTTTAGGTATGAAGTCTTCAGGCTTCAGGTCTCAAAGGCAGGTGAGAAGTGACCAAGGTGATGGGCGCTGCGATGCGGCGGATCCAGGCCGGGAACGCGCTGACCGCGTTCGGCATCGGTTTCACGGTTCCGTTCCTCTACATCTATGTGGCGCAGGTGCGGGATCTGGGTTCCATGGCCGCCACGTGCGCGTTCGTGGCCTTCGCCCTGGGCGCTCTCGTCGCGCTGCCCTTCACCGGTCGGGTCATCGACCGACGTGGTCCGGTGCCCGTGGTCATCGGGGCGGCCGTCACCGCCTCGGTCGGTGCGCTCTCGCTCGGTCTCTCCACCGGCATCGTGCCGATCCTGCTCTCCGCCCTGGCGCTCGGCGCCGGGCAGGCGGTCATGCAGCCCGCCCTGGCCACGATGATCGTGTGGTGTTCCACGCCGTCCACGCGGACGCGCGCCTTCGCCCTCCAGTTCTTCATGCAGAACCTGGGCCTGGGCATCGGCGGTCTGCTCGGTGGCCAGATCGTCGACGAGAACCGGCCCGGCAGCTTCACCCTGCTGTTCGGCATCGAGGCCGTGATGTTCCTCGTGCTGGCCGGCGTGATCCTCAGCGTGCGGCTGCCGCACGTGCCGAACATCAAGGACGCCGTGCCGAAGGACCCGTCCCAGACGGGCGGCAGCGGCTGGAAGCGGCTGCTCCGGCACAAGGCCATGGTGCAGCTGTGCGTGCTGGGCTTCGTGGTGTTCTTCGCCTGCTACGGACAGTTCGAGTCGGGTCTGGCCGCCTTCGGCACCGAGGCCGCCGGGATCTCCCCCTCCACCCTCGGCTTCGCCCTCGCCGCCAACACCGGTGCGATCGTCGTCGCGCAGTTCGTCGTGCTCAAGCTCGTCGAGAAGCGCCGCCGGTCCCGTGTGATCGCGCTCGTCGGGCTGATCTGGACCGTGGCGTGGGTCATCGCCGGGTTCTCGGGTCTGGGGCACGGCAGCGCCATGATGGCCGCCGCCGCGTTCATCACCACGTACGCGCTCTTCGGCATCGGCGAGGCCATGCTGTCGCCGACCCTGGCGCCGCTGGTGGCCGACCTGGCCCCCGAGGGCTCGGTGGGCCAGTACAACTCGGCCTTCGCGCTGGTCAAGCAGATGGCCCTGGCGCTGGGTCCGCTCGGGGTGCCGCTCGGTGCGGGTGTTCCGATGCTCTACATCGGGGTCTTCGTGCTCGTGTCGCTCGGGATCGCCGCCCTGGCGCTGCGGCTCGGCAGGCGGCTGAGCCCGATGCAGGACAACCCGTGGATGGCGAGCCGGGTCGTGGCGCAGGGCGGTCCGTCCGTCGGGGCCGGGAAGGCCGCCGGGGACGTCGAGGACACCGAGGGCGTCCAGGTTGCCGCGGTGCCCGCGCACGCGTAGGACCGCAGGACCGTACGTATATACGTGCGGGGTGTGGGGAAGGCCCCGGTCCGGGTGGACCGGGGCCTTCCTCGCGTTCGGCTACTTGTCCGGCAGGGCGAACTCGCACCAGACGGCCTTGCCGCCGCCCGGGGTGCGGCGGGAGCCCCAGGAGGAAGCGATGGTGGCGACGATCGAGATGCCGCGGCCGGTCTCGTCGGCCGGTTCGGCGCGACGGCGGCGCGGGAGGTGGTCGTCCCCGTCGGTGACCTCGATGATCAGTCGGCGGTCGGTGCGGCGCAGCCGCAGGCGCATGGGCGGGGTGCCGTGCTGGAGGGAGTTCGCGACGAGCTCGCTGGCGGCCAGCACGCCGAGATCGCACAGCTCGACGGGGAAGCGCCAGGAGGCGAGGACGCCCTGGGCGAAGGCGCGGGCGCGCGGGGCCGCCTCGATGCCGCCGAGGAGTTCCAGGGCGGCGTTGTGGAAGAGCTCGGCGTCCGCTCCGGTGCGGGCGGGCTGCTGGAGGACCATCACGGCGACGTCGTCGTCGTGATCGGCGTCCACGCCGAGGGCGCGCATCAGGCGGTCGCAGATGACGGCCGGGGTGCCCTGGGCGCCGGAGAGGGCGCGTTCCAGGGCGGCGACGCCCTCGTCGATGTCCTCGCCGCGGCGTTCGACCAGGCCGTCGGTGTAGAGGACGGCGGTGGAGCCGGGGCCGAGCGCGATGGTGCCGGAGGTGTGCAGCCAGCCGCCGGTGCCGAGCGGCGGGCCGGTGGGGTCGGCGGCTCTGCGTACGGTGCCGTCCTCGTCGCGGACGAGGATCGGGAGGTGGCCGGCTGAGGCGTAGGCGAGCAGGCCCTCGTTGGGGTCGTGGACGGCGTACACGCAGGTGGCGATCTGGCTGGCGTCGATCTCGGCGGCGAGTCCGTCGAGGAGCTGGAGCACCTCGTGGGGCGGGAGGTCGAGCCGGGCGTAGGCGCGGACGGCGGTGCGCAGCTGGCCCATGACGGCGGCGGCGCGGACTCCGCGGCCCATGACGTCGCCGATGACGAGGGCGGTGCGGCCGGCGCCGAGGGTGATGACGTCGTACCAGTCGCCGCCGACCGCGGCCTCGGTGCCGCCGGGCTGGTAGGTGGCGGCGATGCGCAGGTCGTCGGGCTGTTCCAGCTCCTGGGGGAGCAGGGAGCGCTGGAGGGTGACGGCGGCCTCGCGCTGGCGGCGCTCGCTGGCGCGGAGCCTTTCGACGGCCTCGGCGTGGTCGGTGACGTCGGCGAGGTGGATCAGGACGCCGGTGTGGTGGGCCTCCGCCTCGTTACCGCTGCCGCTGCCGGTGCCGGTGCTGGTGGCGGTCTTGGGGAACTCGACGGGGGTGCAGGTGACGGTGTAGGAGCTGCCGCCGCCCGGTGCGGTGCGGTTCTTGGCGGTACGGGACTTGCCGCTGCGCTGGACCTGGTCGAGGAGCGGGAGCAGGCCCAGCTCGCCGAGTTCGGGGAGGGCCTCGTGGGCGGGTGCGCCGGAGGTGCGCGCGCCGAAGCCGGCGGTGTAGGCGTCGTTGACGTAGGCGACGCGGTGCTCGGGGCCGTGGACGAGGGCGACCAGGGCCGGGAGGCGGCCGAGGACCTCGCGTACGGAGAGCTCGTCGAGGGAGGGCGCGGCGGTCAGGACGCCCGTCCGCGGGGCGGAGGCCGTGACGGTGTCGCCGCTGCCGCTTCCGGTGCCGGAGACCGTGGGGTCGGCGGGGTGGCCGTCGGCGGTGGGCGCGGGCCGCTCGGAGCCGGGGTCGGCGCGGCCGCCGCGGGCTGCCGGGACTGCGCCTTCACCCCGCTTGGCCTGGGCGGCGGCGTGTTCGGACCGGGCGGCGGCGCGGCGCTGCGTTCCGGGAAACCGGGCGCTCCAGCGCGTGAAGTTCACTGCGTTCAAGCCTCGTGGTGTCGCGAGTGGTCGCTGTGTCGCTCGTGGGCGGTCGCTGACTGGACGATGTCACTCTGTGCAGGGGTGAGCCCACCTATGGTCACACGTCCAGTGTGGCGGACCGCACTGACAACGTCAGCCCTGGCTGTTCTGCGGGGGGTTGGGGGCGGGGGGCGGGGGAGGGGGTTTGGGGCCGCCGCCGGCGGCCAGTTCGAATTCTGCCCTGGGGTGTTCGAGGGAACCCAGGGAGACGATCTCACGCTTGAAGAGGCCGGAGAGGGTCCATTCGGCAAGGACGCGCATTTTGCGATTGAAACTGGGGACGCGGCTGAGGTGGTAGGCCCTGTGCATGAACCAGGCCGGGTACGCCTTCAGTTTGCGGCCGTAGATGTGGGCGACGCCCCGGTGCAGGCCGAGCGAGGCGACCGAGCCCGCGTACTTGTGGGCGTACTCGGTCAGGACCTCGTCGCGCAGGGCGGCGAGGAGGTTGTCGGCGAGGACCTTGGCCTGGCGGACGGCGTGCTGCGCGTTGGGGGCGCAGTCGCGGCCCTTCTCGCCGGCGGTGATGTCGGGTACGGCGGCGGCGTCGCCGGCCCCCCAGGCGTGCTCGACCCCTTCGACGGTGAGGAAGGAGGTGCAGGCCAGGCGGCCGTATTCGTTCCTGGGGAGGTCGGAGGCGGCCAGGATGGGGTGCGGTTTGACGCCGGCGGTCCACACGACGGTGCGGGTGGGGAAGCGGGCGCCGTCGCTGAGGACGGCGACGCGGTTCTCGCAGGATTCGAGCCGGGTCTCCAGGCGGACGTCGATGTTGCGGCGGCGCAGTTCGCGGATCGTGTAGACGCCCATGTCGGGGCCGACCTCGGGGAGGATCCGGTCACTGGCTTCGACGAGGACCCACTTCATGTCCTCGGGCTTGATGTTGTGGTAGTACCGCGCCGCGTAGCGGGCCATGTCCTCCAGCTCGCCGAGGGCTTCGACGCCCGCGAAGCCGCCGCCGACGAAGACGAAGGTGAGGGCGGCGTCGCGGAGGGCGGGATCGCGGGTGGAGGAGGCGATGTCCATCTGTTCGATGACGTGGTTGCGCAGGCCGATGGCCTCTTCGACCGTCTTGAATCCGATGCCGTAGTCGGCGAGTCCGGGGACGGGGAGGGTGCGGGAGATGGAGCCCGGGGCGAGGACGAGTTCGTCGTACTCCATCTCGACGGGGCCGCTGCCCTCGTCGGCGGTGGCGAGGGTGCTGACGGTCACGGTCCGTTTGGAGTGGTCGATGCGCTGGGCCTCGCCGATGACGATGCGGCACTTGCCGAGGACGCGGCGCAGCGGGACCACGACGTGACGGGGGGAGATCGCGCCCGCGGCCGCTTCGGGGAGGAAGGGCTGGTACGTCATGTAGGGCTCGGCGGTGACCACCGTGACCTCGGCTTCGCCGGCTCTCAGCCTTTGCTGGAGGCGGAGCGCCGTGTACATGCCGACGTAGCCGCCGCCGACGATCAGGATGCGCGTACGGGGCGGGGTACCGGGGGCCGTGCCCCGGGAGTTAGCAGCCTTCACCATCCCATGACGCATCGTGGCCGGGAGTTTGTCCACAGGCCCGACAAATTGTGTGACCGGAGGTGGCCCTGGGGCGGGGTGGAAGAGGACCTCTGATCGTGGCAGGAATGCGCAGGTCAGGCGGCGCGGAATGGCAGATTCCGGAGGCACGGATCGGAAAAGTGGGGGTGAATGCTCCGATCGGGCGGTGCTCCGTCCGGGGCTGCCTCTTCTGAATTGACTCTGGCTCAACTATGTTCGTATCTCGTCGAGGAGTAGGACCGGGCCCGAGACCGTGGCCCCCTCGGCGTGAAGGCGGGGAGTGTCTCCGGGGGGAGACAAATGATTACCGGGGGATACATATGAACATTTCCGATTTCCATGGTTCTGCGACCGCGCTCTCGGTCGAGAGCAGCGGCCGCGGCATCGCGAACGGCACCACCACGCACGGTGTGGGCCGGTCCACGCCGCTGCGCGTCGACGCCCAGCGCAACCTGGAGCACGTCCTGCGGGCGGCCCGTGAGGTCTTCGGCGAGCTGGGCTACGGGGCTCCGATGGAGGACGTGGCGCGCCGCGCCCGGGTCGGTGTCGGCACCGTGTACCGGCGGTTCCCGAGCAAGGACGTCCTGGTGCGGCGGATAGCCGAGGAGGAGACCGCTCGGCTGACCGAACAGGCCAAGGCCGCGCTGGGCCAGGAGGAGGAGCCGTGGCAGGCGCTGTCACGCTTCCTGCGCACCTCCGTGGCCTCGGGTGCAGGGCGGCTGCTGCCGCCGCAGGTGCTGCGGGTCGGCTCGGCCGTCGAGGACGGGGCCGAGGAGGCGGAGGCCGCCCGGGTTCCGCAGCAGCGGCAGGCCGTGGCCGCCACCGGGGGTCCCGACCTGCGGGTCGTGGGCACGCGGGGTGCGGCGGAGGACGAGCCGTCGGACGACGCGGGTGCGGGTGCGCTGCTGGAGGTCGTCGGCCGGCTGGTGCACCGGGCGCGGGAGGCCGGTGAGCTGCGTGCCGATGTCACGGTGGCCGATGTGCTGCTGGTGATAGCGACGGCGGCGCCCGCGCTGCCCGACCCGGCGCACCAGGCTGCGGCCGCGACGCGGCTGCTCGACATCCTGCTCGAAGGGCTGCGGTCCCGGACGGTGTGATCTCGGCGGGTCGACGAGGGCGGGCCCGGTAGGGGCGATTCGCCGGAATGTGCCCGGATGAGTGGACGGTGCTCAGAGGGGTCCGGCGCCCGTCCCCCGTGTGACACGCTTGACCGGTGTACCGGTTGAGTGTGTCGTGCGGGAGTCTCCCCGATGAGCGTTGACGGTCGGGAAGAGCCACTCGGTGGCGGCGGCGAGGTGGAGGCGGGCAGTCTGCCCGCCCGGCAGGTGCCGGCCCAGCGAGCCCCGGGTGGACGGCACGCACGCTCGTCGGGTGCTTCCGGACCCGGGGGCCACTTTGGCGAGCTGCCGCCGTCCGACGGGGACTTGATCGCCCGGATGCGGGGCGGTGACGACGGTGCGTACGAGGAACTGTTCCGTCGTCACGCCGATTCCGTGCGCCGCTACGCGCGGACCTGCTGCCGGGACGGGCACACTGCCGACGACCTGACCGCCGAGGTGTTCGCGCGGACCCTGCAGGCGGTACGGGGCGGGGCGGGGCCGGACCAGTCGGTGCGGGCCTATCTGCTGACCACCGTACGCAGGGTCGCTGCGGCATGGGCGAAAACCGCCAAGCGGGAGCACCTCGTCGAGGACTTCGCCGTCTTCGCAGAGCAGGCCTTCACGGGCAGCGAGGGCGGCGCGGGGCTGTCCGGCCTGTCCGGGGGCGACACGCTCGAACTGGGCGCGGACGTCCGGGCGATGCACGAGGCCGAGCAGTCGCTGGCCATGCAGGCATTCCGCAGCCTGCCCGAGCGGTGGCAGGCCGTGCTGTGGCACACCACCGTCGAGGAGGAGTCGCCGAGTGCGATCGCGCCGCTGTTCGGGCTGAGCGCCAACGCGACGGCCGTGCTGGCCAGTCGGGCCCGGGAGGGACTCAAGCAGGCGTATCTGCAGGCCCATGTGAGCTCGGCGCTGAGTGAGGGCGGCGACTGCGCGCGGTACGCGGACCGGCTGGGCGCCTATGCGCGGGGCGGACTGCGGATGCGGGCGGAGCGCGGGCTGCGCGGACACCTGGAGGAGTGCGCGAAGTGCCGGCTGGCCGCCGGTGAGCTCAAGGTGGTCAACGCGGGCATTCCGGCGCTGCTTCCGGTCGCGGTCATCGGGTGGTTCGCCGCCGGGTACGCGGGCAAGGCCGCCGGGGTGCTGGCCGGTGGGGCCGTCGCCGCGGGCGGGGCCGGGGCCGCGGCCGCCGCCTCCGGCGGGTCGACCGCAGGGGCCGGCGGCACGGCCGGAGCCGCCGGTGGTACCGCCGGAGCGGGTGCTGGAGCGGGTGCCGGTGGTGGGGCCGCCGGAGCGGGTGGCGGGGGCGGGGGTGCCCTGGCCGCCGAAGGGCTCGGGCTGCCGGCCAAGGCCGCCATCGCCGCCGGGATCGCCGTCGCCGCGGCCGCCGGGGTGGTGTTCGCGCTCACCGGGGACGACACCGAGCCGCAGGCCCGGGCGAAGCCCACGCCCACGGTGGCTGCGCCGGCGGTGCCGGACACGCCCGCCTCCCCCTCGGCCGAGCCGGATCCGCCCGCGCAGGAACCGTCGGCGGCGCGGGGCTCCGTAGCTCCGCCGACCAGGCCGGCGCCTTCGGCTCCGGCCTCCGCCGCACCCGCGCCCACGCCCACGCCCACGCCCTCGCCCTCGCCCTCCGCCTCCCCGTCGCCCTCCCCCAGCCGGGAGAAGCCCTCGCCCTCGCCGTCCCCGGAGCGGCCCTCGCCGAAGCCGACACCGCCGCCGCCCGCGAAGCCGCCGCAGGCCTTCCAGCTGGCCGGGCTGCCCCACTCGGCCTACGGGGACCACAGCGGCCCCGAGCTGCAGACCTGGCGCAGCAGCTGGGTGTGGCAGCGCCGGGGGCTGGAGGTGGGCGGCCGGCGGTTCGCGCATGGCATCACCGTGAACTCGCGTTCCTCGGTGGAGATCGCCCTCAACCGGCAGTGCACGAGCTTCTCGGCGCAGGCCGGGGTGGACGGCCTGTCGCTCTTCACCAACGGCTCGGTGCGGTTCTCCGTGTACGCCGACGGGCAGCGGGTGTGGCAGTCCGACGCCCTCAGCCACGCGGATCCGCCGACGGCCGTGCAGGTCCCCCTCGCGGGGCGCAGGACACTGCGGCTGGTGGTCGAGCGGGCCGGGCCGGGCAGCCGGCCGACGCTGGCGAGCTGGGCCGACGGCGTGCTCAGCTGCCGCTGAAGTCCTGGGACAGCGTCGCGGCGAGCGCGGCCGGGGTGAGGGCCGCGCCGGCCGCCTCCTCCCGCCTGTAGCGGTCCGCGCCGAGCAGGGCGCGGGTCCGCTCCGGCAGGCCCTCCACGGCGCCGCTCTCCGGCACCGAGCGCGGATGGCCCGCACGCCAGGCGGTGGCCGCCCCGAAGGCCCGTACGGCCTCGGCCGGCCGGTCGGCGGCGGCCAGCAGCAGGGCCGCGGCCTCGGCCGTGCCGGCCAGGATGCGCTCGGCGCACCGGGCCTCGACGGCGGCGGCGAGGGCGGGCCCGATCCTGGCCAGGCCGGCGGCCGGGCCCTGTTCGCGGCCGGTGAGGACGGCATCGACGGTGTCCAGCCCGGCGGTGAGCTGGGCGGGCACGGTGACCCGTTCGGCCTCGGCGCGGGCCCGCTCGCACTCCTCGCGGGCCGTGACGTCGTCGCCGCGCTGGAGCGCGAACAGGGCCGAGAGGAGCCGGGCGTAGGTGCTGACGTCGTACACCCCGCCGTGCCGGTGGGCCTCCTTGTCGGCATCGGCCAGGAGCTGCTCGGCATCGTCGAGGTCCCCCGCGCAGTAGGCGGCCTCGGCGATCCGGGCGATGGCGAAGGGCACCTCGACCTGGGCCCCGACCTCGCGGGCGAGCCGCAGGCATTCCTCGTACTCGGCGCGGGCGTCGGCGTACCGGCCGCGCGAGAGGGCGACCTCCCCGGCGGCGCTCGCGACCTGGGCACGGGTCCAGCGGTCGCCGACGCGCAGGGCGATCTCGTGCAGTTCGGCGAGGTCGGCATCGACGGTGGGCAGGCCGCCGGTGACGTCGATGGCGACGTGGGTGCGGAGCATGAGGACGACGGCGAGTTCCCATTCGCCCCCGTGGCGGCGGCAGTTGGCAACGGACTCCTCGAGGCTGGTGTGGAAGTCGAGGGCGTCGCCGGTGAGGAAGGCCGTCGCGGGCCAGAGCATTCCGGGGAAGAGGGTGGTCTCGGGGGAGCCGTGGCGGAAGGTCTTCTTGATGCGGGCGGCGAGCTCGCGGTACTCGGGGGTGCGGAACTTCTCCGCGGAGTTGCTCTCCGCGAGCAGGAACATGTCGAGGACCTGCAGGCGCATGTAGCGCCAGTAGGCGGGTGAGCCCTCCGGGGGGACGCCGGGGGTGAGGGCGAGGATCCGGGTGGTCCACTCGGCCCCTTCGGCACGGTAGTTGCGCAGCCACCAGAACCAGCCCAGGGCGAAGGCGAGGCGCGAGGCCGCCTCGGTGTCGGCGTCGCGGACGACCGAGGTGTGGAGGGCTGCGCGCAGGTTGTCGAGCTCGGTCTCGACGCGCCGGATCCAGGGGAGCTGGGCGGCGGAGCGGATCAGGGGGTCGGCCTCCTCGCCGAAGGCGAGGTAGTGGGCGGTGTGGCGGCGGGCGGTGGCCCGGGCGTCGGCCGGGTGGGCGGCGGCGCGCTCGGCGGCGTACTCGTGGATGGTTTCGAGCATGCGGTAGCGCATGCCGTGGTCCTCGTCGGGTTCGGCCAGGACGAGGGACTTGTCGACGAGGGCGCCGAGGACGTCAGCGACGTCGGCAGCGTCGTACGGGGCCTCGTCGCGGGGGTCGGCGCAGACGGCCTCGGCGGCGGCGAGGTCGCAGCCGCCGGCGAAGACGGACAGCCGTCGCAGGGCCGTGCGCTCGGCCTCGTCCAGCAGGTCCCAGGACCAGTCGACGACGGCGCGCAGGGTCTGCTGGCGGGGCAGGACGGTACGGGCGCCGCTGGTCAGGAGCCGGAAGCGGTCGTCGAGGCGGTCGGCGATCTGGCGCGGGGTGAGCAGCCGCAGCCGGGCGGCGGCCAGCTCGATGGCGAGCGGGAGGCCGTCGAGGCGGGCGCAGATCTCGGCCACGGCGGCCGGGTCCTCGTCGGCGCTGAAGCCGGGGCGGGCCGAGGCACCGCGGTCGGCGAAGAGCCGGTGGGCGGGGTCGGGCGGCAGGGGCTCGACGGGGCGGACGCTCTCCCCCGGGACGCCGAGGGGTTCGCGGCTGGTGGCCAGGATCCGTACGCCGGGGCAGTGCGTCAGGAGGCGTTCGGCGAGCTCGGCGGCGGCTCCGATGACGTGCTCGCAGTTGTCGAGCACGAGGAGCAGGCTGCGGTGGGTGCAGTGTTCGACGAGGCGGGTGGTGGGGTCGGCGGCGGCCGGGGCCGGGCTCTCGCGGGCGACGAGGGAGCTCTCGCGCAGGCCGAGGGCGCTGAGGACGGCGCCGGGCACGGCCGCCGGGTGGTCCAGGCGGGCGAGTTCGACGATCCAGACGGCTTCGGGGTGGGCCGCGGCGGCGTGTTCGGCGAGGCGGGTCTTTCCCGAACCTCCGGGGCCGGTGAGGGTGATGAGGCGCAGGCGGGCCAGGTCGCCGCGGAGGGCGGCGAGTTCGGGCTCGCGGCCGACGAACGAGGTGAGCCGGGGGCGGAGGTTGCCGCGGGGGGCCTCGGGCCGGGGCTGAGGCTCCGGGGCTTCGGGCCGGGGGACCTCGGGCTCGGGCCGGGGGCGGAGGAGTTCCGCGTGCAGGGCGGCGAGTTCGGGGCCCGGGTCGGTGCCCAGGCCGTCGGCGAGGGCGCGGCGCGTGCGCTCGTACGCGGCGAGGGCCTCGGCGGGGCGGCCGGCGGCGCGCAGGGCACGGAGCTGCTGCGCGCGCAGCGTTTCGTCGTACGGGGACTCGTGGACCAGCGCCTCGATCTCCGGCAGGAGCGCGGCCGGGGCGGTGGCGCCGCTGCGCAGGTCCGCCTCGATGCGGTGCCGCAGGACGCCGGAGCGGCGGGCCTCGGCGCCGGCGGCACGGGCGGTGCGGGCGGGCTCGGGCAGGTCGGCGAGGGCGGGGCCGCGCCAGAGGGCGAGGGCGGTGCGCAGGGTGCGGGAGGCGGCTTGCGGGTCGGTGGCCAGTTCCCGGCCGCCCTGGATCGCCAGCCGGTCGAAACGGTGCAGGTCGATGTCGTCGCGGGCGGCGGCCAGGAGGTATCCGCCGGTGGGGGCGTGGTGGACGGTGTCCCGGCCGCCGAGGGCGCGGCGGAGCCGGGCGACGAGGGCTTGGAGGGCGGCGGGTGCGTCCTGGGGCGGGTCGTCGCCCCAGACGTCGTCGACGAGTTCGGCGACCGAGGCCTGTCGGCCGGCCCGGAGGGCGAGGGCGGCGAGGAGCGCGCGCAGGCGGGCGCCGCCGACGGGGAGGAGGGCGCCGCTCTCGTCGCGCGCCTCGGTGACGCCAAGGATGAGATACCGCACCGGGCAATTCTGCCTGGCCCGTTCGGGTACCGGGATCGCGGGAGCGGTCACGGGCGGAGACCGAGCGGTACGAGCGGTACGAGCGGTGGGGCGGGCGCGTCCGGCAGGAGCTCAGCCGATCGACGTGTCCCCGCCGGCCTCCAGGAGGGTGCGCAGGGCCTCGGCGATCGTGGCGCAGGTGGCGGGGTCCAGCGGGGCGAGCATCTCCGCGTAACGGCGCAGGTGGTCCGTGATCATCGACTCGGTCATCGCGAGGCTCTGCTCCGTCAGCCGGATCCGCACCGTGCGGCGGTCCTGACCGTCCCTCACCCGCTCGACGAGGCCTTTGGCCTCCATGCGGTCGACGCGGTTGGTGATCGCCCCCGAGGTCACCATGGCCGCCGGGATGAGGGCGCCGGCGGTGAGCGCGTACGGAGGTCCGGAACGGCGGAGGGTGAAGAGGATGTCGAGCTCGCCCACCTCCAGGTCGTGCTCGGCCGCGAAGGTCTTGAGGTGCTTGTCGAGGATCCGGTTCATCCGCTGGATGCGGGCGATCACCTCCACGGGCCACAGGCCGGCCGCCAGATCGGGGCGCTCCGCCGTCCACTGGCCGACGATCGCATCCACTGCGTCGCTCATGCCGTGTTCCTCCTTCTCTCGCCGTCCGACCAGAATATCTCAACGTTAAGACACTTGACGTTGAGATGGCCGCATGTTTTTATCTTAACGTTGAGATTCTTAGTCTTGAGATGGATCGGAGCGGACGCCACCCATGACCACTTCCGCCACCACACCGGCCTCCACACAGGCCACCGCACAGGCCCCCGCACCGGCTGCCACGAACACCTCCACCGGGGCCTCCACAGATGCCTCCGCCAAGACCCGTACCCGGGTCGGACCCGTCCCCGTCTTCTGGCTGGTGCTGATGGCCACGCCCATGGCCGCCGGAGCCAATGCCCCCGTACTGATCCTTCCCGACATGGCCCGCTCCCTCGGGGTGAGCGCCCCGACCGCCACCTGGCTCGTCGCCGCCTACGCCTGGGCCATGGCCGTCGGCACTCCCCTGCTGGCCGGGCTGTTGCGCCGCCGCGGCCTGCGTGCGGCACTCCGGTTGGCCGGTGCCCTCCTCGTCGGCGGCACGCTCCTCGTCGCCGCCTCCCCCTGGCTGCCGCTCACCCTCGCCGGCCGGGCCACGCAGGCCGCCGGCGGCGCCGGTCTGGCAGCGATCGCGATGAGCCTGGCGGGCTCGGCCCGCCGGATGGGCGTGATCAGCGCCGGCTTCGGCATCCTCGGCGCCTCCGGACCGCTCCTCGGCGCACAGCTCTCGCACGCCGTGTCGTGGCGGCTCTCGCTCTCCGTCTCCGTGATCGCGATCCTGGCCGTACCCGTCGTGAACCGGTACGCGACGGCCCCGGCGGCCGCACCGCAGGACAGGTTCGACGCCCGCGGCGCGGCCCTGCTGACGGCGCTCGCCACCGCCCTGGTCCTGCTGCCCCACGCGCCGGTGCTCGCCGTCGGCTCCGCGGCCCTCGCCGCCACGCTGCTCACGCTCCACGTGCGGCGGCGCCCCGACGGGTTCGTCCCGGCCGCACTGATCCGCAAGCCCCTCTTCCTCGGCTCCGCGCTGCTCGCCCTCGCGCTCTCGGGCTCGTACTTCACCCTGCTGTTCTCCGTACCCCGACTGCTCGCCGACCGGGCGGGCTGGGACGTCGCCACCGCGGGCACGGGTCAACTCGTCGCGCTGCTCACCGGATCCGCGCTGTCCTGGCTGCTGGCCGCGGCCTCGGCGCGCATGAGCCGGGTGGCCGTACGCACGGTGCTGATCGGGGTCGGTGTGCTGGCCGCGGCGACCGCCGTGTTCGCGACCTGGGGCCCGCTGCTGCTGGTCGCCACCCTGGGCGGGGTGTTCGCGGCGACCGGGTCCAACGCCGTGCTGTCGGTGGACGCCGTGTCGAGCGCTCCCGACCACCAGCGCCCCACCGCCATCGGCCTGTTCGCCCTCTGCTACCAGCTGGGCGGGGCCTTCGGCCCGGCGATCGCGACCGCTCTGGTGCTCGCCGCCTGAGCGGGCCCGGCCGACACCGCCACGACCGCCACGACCGTCAGGCCGACATAGCCACGACCGTCAGGACAGCGCCGGGCGGTGCACGGGGACTCCCTCCGGCAC
>NZ_JBSGXU010000202.1:0-14439 GCF_053610205.1 Streptomyces sp. NPDC054932
GGTCGCGCCCGTGACGCCGCCGGCACCCGGCGCGACGGGGGCGCCGGTGGCACCCGGGGCCGCCGCGCAGCCGGTGGCACCCGGCGCGCCGACCACGTCCGGGCGGGCGCTCGCCTGCTCGCAGGCCGACACCGGCATCTGCGTCATGGGGACGGCGGAGCAGCCCGTCGTCGGCGTGGACATCCGGTCGCTGACCGTCTCGGGCTTCAAGCGCAACGGCATCTGGGCCTCCTACACCGACCGGCTCAGCGTCCAGCGGGTGACCGCCGAGAACAACGGCACCTGGGGCATCGCCCAGGAGAGGTCCACCCGCGGGCTCTTCCGCGACAACACCGCCCGCGACAACGTCGAGTCGGGCCTCTTCATCGCCAACACCGTCGACCGGGAGGGCGGTGCCACCGACACCCAGGGCGCCGTGGTCCGCAGGAACACGCTGACCGGCAACCGGATCGGTGTCACCGTCCGGCGCGTCCGGAACCTCTCCGTCTACGGCAACACCCTCACCGGCAACTGCGGCGGCGTCTTCGTCGTCGGCGACGAGGGCGAGCCCGGCGCCGGGGACATGACCATCCGCAACAACGTGATCCACGAGAACAACAAGTTCTGCAAGGGCAACAGCCGTCTCCCCGACATCCAGGGCGTCGGCATCGTCCTCACCGGGGCCGAGGAAACGGTCGTGCGTTCGAACTCCATTCGCGGCAACGTCGGGGCCTCCCCGCTGTCGGGCGGAATCCTGCTGTTCAAGAGCTTCGTGGGCGCGACGAACACCGACAACGTCATCCGGGACAACGTGGTGCGGGACAACAAGCCGGCGGACCTGGCCAACCAGGGGACCGGAACGGGCAACCGGTTCGTCAACAACCGGTGCGGATCCTCCGTGCCGGCCGGGATGTGCTGACGCGTGATCACCCTGATCAGCAGAATCGAGGCACCATGACCACGGTAAGTCCCACCCAGACCCCGATCCCGGTCCCCCAGCACACCCCCCAGCCGGCCATGCGCCTGCGGGAGCTCGTCTTCGGGGCGGCCTGCGCCGCCGCCGTACGGGCCGCGGCCCGGCTCAAAGTGGCCGACGCCCTCGGGGAATCGCCCGCCACCGCGGCCGGGCTCGCGAAGGCGGTGAACTGCGAGCCGCTGCCCCTGCAGCGGCTGCTCCGCGCCCTGTCCTGCTACGGGATCTTCGCGGAGACCGAGGACGGCACCTTCGTCCACACGGAGATGTCGCGACTGCTGCGCGAGGACGACCCGAACAGCCTGCGCTACATCTCCCTGTGGTGCACCGAACCCTGGACCTGGCAGGCCTGGCCGCGGCTCGACGACGCCGTCCGGTCCGGCGGCAGCGTCTTCCATGAGCTGTTCGGCAAGGGGTTCTTCGACTACCTGCACCAGGACGCGCACGAGTCGGCCCACGTGTTCAACCGGGCCATGACCACCTCCAGCATGCAGTCGGCGCTGGACGTTGCGGAGCTCCTCGACCTCACCGGGATCTCGGTGGTCGCGGACATCGGCGGCGGCCAGGGGCACGTACTGGCGAGCCTGCTGGAGAAGCACCCGACGGTACGGGGCGTCCTGCTCGACCTGCCGGGCGTGGCGGCGAACGCGGACCCCCGGCTGCGGGAGGACGGTCCGCTCGCCGCGCGGGCCGACATCGTTCCCGGGGACTGCCGGGAGGCCATCCCGGTCGACGCCGACATGTACATCATCAAGAACATCCTGGAATGGGACGACGAGAGCACCCGCAGAACCCTGCGGAACGTCGTCGGGGCCGCCCGCCCCGGATCCAGGGTCGTCATCATCGAGAACCTGGTCGACGACACCCCGTCGATGAAGTTCACCACGGCCATGGACCTGTTGCTGCTGCTCAACGTCGGCGGCGCGAAGCACACCAAGGCCAGCCTCTGCGCCCGCATGGAGGACGCCGGCCTGGTGATCGGCGAGATCCGTCCGGTCAACGCGTACCTGCACGCGTTCGAGTGCACCGTGCCCGGGTGATGCCGGCCGGCATAGGACACGGCACGCCTCGAGACCGGCACGGAGCCGGTCTCGAGGGTGTGTCCGGAGCGTTCGGGGCGCCGGCGTCAGGCGGAGGCCGCCAGGGCGTTGTTGACGAGGTCCAGGAACTCGCGCGGCGACTTGCACCGGTCCGCGTCGGCGGGCAGCGGCCGGCTGTGCCGGTTCTCCAGCTCACCGACGATGCCGAGGAGTCCCAGGGAGTCCAGCCCCCACTCGTCGAAGCCCGAGTCGGGGCGGCTCGCCATGGCCGCGGGGTCGACGGTGACGCCGGCCCCCTTCTTCATCAGGGCGGCCAGTTCTTCCATGGTCAGTCGAGCGGTCATGTCGGACAACTCCTCAGGCTTGGACCGGCGTGCGCCGGTCGGTGATCAGGCGCATTTCAGAGCGCGCGAGGAAACGTGAGATCTCCTGGTCGGTGGTGGGGACGCCGTCCTTGGCGCTGTCGAGCAGCCGGGCGAGCACGGCCGCCTTGTGGCTGCCCTCGACGCCGAGGGCCAGAGCGGGCCGCGCGTCGAGCGGGCCGCGCAGATCGAGGAGGCGTACGACGATGTCGTCGCGCTGGAAGACGGTGCTGCCCTCGATGGGGCTCGTCGGGTCGTCCACGGCCGCCTCGTCCTGACCGGCGAGCAGCCGGGCGAGCGCCATGCCGCACCCGTCCTTCGCCGGATAGAAGAGGGCGTGCCGCCGGACGTCCGCGGGCTCGCGGCCACCCGCCGCCACATGGTGCACCGCCGGGAGGGCCGCCCGGGTGAAGAACACCCGGGCCGATCCCGGGTCGCTGAGATCCCGGTCCTGCTCCAGGTACGGATTGATGGCCTCCTCCAGCGCCCGTACCTCGGGCTGCCGGGCCACATGGCGCAGGGCCGCGAGGAGGTCGCCCTCCACCTCGACCGCTCGGACGACACGGTTGCCGTGCATGAACAGTGAGGTCCGGCGCAGCCGGGTGCTCTCGTCGACCTGGGCCTGCGGGGACGCGTACCCGGCCAGCAGCTCCGCCACCACCGGCTCGCTGCCCGGCTTCACGGTGAAGGTGAGGGCGTGGCGGACCACTCCGTCCCCGCGCCGGGGAGCGACCTGGAGTCTGCCCCGGGCCCGGTCCGCGGTGTCCGCGGAGGCGGAAGCGGGGGCGGAGGCGGCGGAGGGACCGCCGGAGGGGGAGCCGGTGCCCGGACCCTTGCCGGTCTCCCGCAGCACGCTGAAACGCAGCGAGCGGGTGTCCCGTACACAGCCGTGCAGCGGTTGCACCGACGCGACGTGCTCCTCGCTGTTGACCCAGGCCAAGAACCGCGGTGCGCTCTCCCACTCACTGGTGATGAGCCACTGCGACGGGTTCTCGATCGACTGGCACAACTCGTCGCTGATGTGTCCGGGGACGGAGGACACCTGCTCGCGGAGATGTTCGTACACCTCCAGGAACTGATTCTGCGCACCGTCGTACAGATCCAGCAGCAGCACGACCCGAAGCCTCGAGCCGTCGAAGGCGGACTGGGATATCCGTTCCGACAAGGTTGTCATCGTTCACACTCCTTCGAGACCACACGGTCGCCACGGGGCGGCGCCACCCGAACCGATCGTTGTCCCGTAATCCCTGCGGCGCGAGAGGAGAGAACCAAGCGGGTGAACGAGCGAGGGAACCGGGCTCGTACAGGGCATGGAAGAGCCATGAAGGAAAACGTCGACCACCACGTCCCGGTCCTCATCGTGGGCGGCTCGCTGGTGGGTCTGTGCACCTCGCTCTTCCTCGGCCGGCATGGCATCAGACACATGGTGGTCGAGAAGCATGCGGGTACCTCGATGCACCCACGCGGACGCGGTATCAACGTGCGGACGATGGAGCTGTTCCGGGTCGCCCGTGTCGAGGACCGGATCCGCGAGGCCGCCTCGGTCCTGGCGGACAACCACGGCATCATGCAGGGCGGCTCACTGACCGGTGACGATCAGGAGTGGCTCTTCGAGGAAATCGACCCCGGAGGCGCGCTCGCGCGCTTCAGTCCGGCGGCATGGTGCCTGTGCAGCCAGAACGACATCGAGCCGGTCCTGATGTCCGTGACCCCCTCACTCGGAGCCGACCTGCGGTTCTCCACCGAACTCCTCTCCTTCGACCAGGACCCGGGCGGGGTCACCGCGATCGTGAAGAACCGGGACACCGGGGAACACAGCACGGTGCGCGCGGACTACCTCGTCGCCGCCGACGGGCCGCGCAGTCCCGTGCGGGAGGCGCTCCGGATCGGCCAGAGCGGCTCCGGCGACCTGTTCCACAATGTGAGCATCACCTTCCGCTCCCGGATGCTGGCCCATGTGGTCGGCGACCGGCGCTTCATCGTGTGCTACCTGACCAAGCCCGACGCCGACGGGGCCCTGCTGCCGGTCGACAACGCCGAGCGGTGGGTCTTCCACGCGCCCTGGCACCCCGACCGGGGCGAGACGCTGGAGGACTTCACCGACGAACGCTGCGTCGAGCACATCCGGCGGGCCATCGGCGCTCCCGACCTGGACGTGGAGGTCACCGGGAAGGCCCCGTGGCACGCGGCCGAGCGGGTCGCCGAGCGGTACGCGTCGGGCCGGGTCTTCCTGGCCGGCGACTCCGCCCACGAGATGTCCCCCACCGGGGCGTTCGGCTCGAACACCGGTATCCAGGACGCCCACAACCTCGCCTGGAAACTCGCCGCGGTGCTGGACGGTACGGCCGGTCCGGGGCTGCTGCAGACCTACGAGGCCGAGCGGCTTCCGGTGGCCCGGGCGACGAGCGAGCGCGCCTCGGCCCGTTCCGCGGAGCACAGCCACCCGGGGTACGAGCCCGACTCCGAGACCGTTCCCGCGGCGGGCTCCGCGCCCGGGTCCGCGCCCGGTTCCGAGCACGCGCCCGACTCCGCCCCGCGCGGGGGCGGCGGCCGGCAGGGCGGGGTCCTGTCCGTGGCCATGGGCTACCGCTACAACCGGGGCGCGGTGCTGGGAGCCGACCCCGACCAGCCCGTCGTGCCGGATCGGATGCGGCTGTGCGGTGATCCGGGCAGCCGCGCACCGCACATGTGGCTCTGCGGACCGGGAGATCCCGAGCCGAAGTCCACCGTGGACCTCTACGAGCGCTCCTTCGTCCTGCTCAGCTCCGAGGACACGCCGTGGCGCGCCGCGGCCCGGTCCGTCGCCGGACAACTGGGCCTGCCCCTGGACGCGTACGCGATCGGTACCGGACCGGAGGCCGACCTGATCCCCGCGAACGGCGGCGACTGGACCGAGGTGCACGGCACGACCCCGGAGGGCGCGGTCCTCGTCCGCCCGGACGGCTTCGTGGCCTGGCGCTCCCCGCAGGCCGTGGCGGACCCGGAAGCGGTCCTCCACGAGGTCCTGACCACCCTGCTGGACCGGGCCTGATCCGACCGAGCCGGTCCCGCCGACCCCCCCAGGGCGCCGTCCCGTGGAGCGATCCACGTGGCGGCGCCCTCGTCGCAATGCGTCATCCGGATGGCCGACCGGCACGCTCAGGCGGCGCGGTCGTCGCCGACGAGGCCCGCGACATGGTCGGTGATCATGTCGAGGATGTCCGCCGAGATCCTGTCGTCCCCGAGAACGAGGTGGTTCAGCGTCAGCCCGTCGGTCATGGCGGCCAGATAGCGGGCCAGCACGCTCACGGGCACACGGAGTTCGAAGGACATGTGGTGCCGGAGCTGTTCGATCAGTTCGGTGTAGGTGTCGCAGTACCGCTCGTACTGCCGCCTCGCCAGGTGCTCGAAGCCCGGCCGGCGCAGGGCGTACTGGGTGAGTTCGTACGTGAGCATGTGTTCCCCGGGGTGGGCGGACACATGGTCCCAGTACGCCTGGAAGCCCGCCCGGACGGTCTCCCGGAGGGTGGCCCTCGGCTGGATCGCCTCCCTCACCCGGGTGACGCTGTGATCGGTGATCGCCGCGATGACTGATTCGAGCAGGGCCTGCTTGGAGTCGAAGCAGTAGTGGAAGACGCTCAGGGACACGCCCGCCTCGGCGGAGATCGACCTGGTCGTCGTCCCGGCGACGCCGTCGCGGGTCATCGCGCGGATCGCGGCCTCGGTCAGCTGGCGGCGCCGCTCGGCCGACGGCATCCGTGCCATGGGCGTTCCCTTCGGTTCGTGCTGTGCGGTGTGCGGTGTGCGTCGTGCCGGGCCGGGGAAGGCGGCCGGGGCCGGTCGGATCAGCAGATCCGGCCGGCCCCGGCCCCTGTGCTCGTGCTCGGACGGTCAGCTGCTGTAGACGCCGACCTCGTGGAGCGAGTACCCCCACTTGGTGGCCCGCTGGATTCCCTGCACCCGGACGTAGCGGGCCGGCACCCCCGAGAAGCGGGCCGTGTCCAGGCCGCCGTCACTCGCGGTCGTGGACCAGACGGTCTGCCAGTTCGCGTCGTCGGTCGAGACCTCGATGCGGTACGCCTTCCCGTACGCGGCCTCCCAGTCGAGGGTGATGCGCCCCACCCGGTTCGCCGATCCGAGGTCGATGCGCAGCCACTGGTTGTCGTTCCACTCGCTCGCCCAGCGGGAGCCCGAGTCCCCGTCCACGGCCCGGCCCGCGGAGAAGTTCACGAAGGGGTTCCACCACTCCGCGCTCGACGCCGAGGCCGGGGAGCCCGTGGCGAGGTTCACCCCGGACTTGTGCTTCTCCGAGTTCCCCCAGGTGGTCAGGTAGGACTCGGCGCCCTTGAAGAGGTCGTCCACCACGCCCTGGCCGCCGACGAGGCGGATGTCCTCGATCCAGTCGGGGACCAGACCGTAGTGCGAGGCTCCGTCGGTGTTGAGGTCCCACGTGCGCGAACCGGTGGTCTGCCTGTCGATGAGGGAGCCGCCGTCGGTGCTGCGGAAGGGGTAGCGCACCGGGTTCGGGGTGTCGGCCCCGCGAGGGCCGGGCCAGCCGCCGACACCGTTCATGTCGGTGCCGTACCCGTAGCCGACGTTGTACTTGTCGCGCAGCGCGTCCGTCCGCTTCGCCTCGGCGCTGAAGCCTTCGGCGCCGCTCATGTACGAGGCGATGAAGCCGCCGAGCTTGTAGACCCGCTCGGTCCAGTCCAGGTCCATCCAGCTGTGCGAGGAGATCACGCCCGGGTACGACTCGGACTCCAGGATGTCGAAGGCCCGACCCGCGGCCTTCACGCTCATGTGGTCGACCTCGAGCATCATCTTGCGCTTCATCATGCCGCGCACCGCGTACTCGCCGAGTTCCGTGAGCCCGCGCGTATTGCACTGGGCGTCGGCGGCGTAGGACGGGATCGCCACCCCTTCGGGCAGTTTGCTCTGCACCGCGGGCGCGGCTGCCGCCAGCCCGATGGGGTTGTCGTGCTGGGGACCGGTGCACTTCTCCGTCTTCCAGAAGGTTCCGGTCGACAGAAACTGGCCGGCGTTGATGGCCGTGCCGAGGGCGCCCTCGTCGAAACGCACCCCGCACAGGGCGTTGTCGAACTTGTGGCAGAGGAACATGCTGCGCACCCCGAGCCGGTACAGCTCGTCCAGGCCGCGGTCGATGTCCGCCTTGCTGCACTGCGAGATGTCCAGGATCTGCTTGCAGCCGAAGGGCTCCGAGGTCTCGACCCCGAGGATCACGGCCAGCTTGCCCTGCTGGATGACGTCCCGGGCCTGCGCGGAGTCGGTGACGATCCGGAACCAGCCCTTGCCCGTGCCGCCGTACATCTTGTCGATGTAGGCCTGCATGTCGTACGTCTTCTGCGCTTCGAGGCGGATGGCGGTCATCTCGTCGCAGCCGCGGTCCTTGAAGAAGTAGACCGAGCAGATCACGCCGTTGGTGACGAGGTCGTTGACGAGCACCCGCTGACCGCCGCGCCAGGCCCGTTCGACCCAGGCGTAGTAGTTCTGCTGGTGGGTCAGCGAGTCGTGGGCGGGCCAGTCCTTGAAGGTCGGCCAGCCGTTCGGGTCGTGCTTGCCGTCACCGCCCTTGGTGATGAAGTCGAAGATCGCGAGCGTGCCGTCGGGGTAGTGCTCGGGGCAGTCCTTGAGTGCGTCGGCCACGCCCGCCTCGGAGAACGGCTTGCCGCAGATGAGCCGGCCGCCGAAGCCCTCGTTGGACATCAGGTGGTCGTGCGCGTCGACGAAGCCCCGGACCCGTCCCTGGGCGTCGGTGCCCTTGAAGGGCTCGCCCGTGACGTTGATGTCGGAGTCGGGTGCGGGCCGTGCGACCGGGCTCCACCAGCCGGGTTCGGCGGCGGAGCTGGGTACGGGGCCGAGCACCATGGCCACGACGGCGAGGAGCAATGACAGGACCGCCAGGGGCCTACGCCTGTGGTGCGTGTGTCGGGAAATGGTCATCACTCACGTCTTAAGGTCAGCCGGATGGCGCGGTCGAGGAGCCGGATCCGTTCGGCGGCACGACAGGTCACGGCCACAGGCGTGGCTTGTCATGGACCGCGCAAACGGTGGGACGAGAATCGCCACTGTCATCGACGGAGTCAATAGTCCGGGACAGCTGACCTGATGATTCGTCACATTCTTCGGCGGACCGCACCCGGAGCGGGCGCGCGGCTCCGGTTCCGGACGTGTGCCGGGCCCTTCCCCCTGTCGGTTCGGCGGGAAGGGCCCGGGACGGTGCGGTGCGGTCAGCGCGCGTTGTGTTCGACCAGGTCCATCTCGGCCGGGGCGATCCCGAATCCGCGCGACGCGGCCTTCGGGGCAGCGGGCTTCCCGCAGAACGCGGCTTCGAGGGTCCCGCCGAGCGCCGTGTTGGCCTCGCCCTTGTTCGAGGTGTTCGCCATCGCGGAGAGGCTGCGGCGGCCGTCGCGGGTGGAGAACGCGTAGGTGTAGAAACCCTGCACGGTGCCGGTGTGGCCGTAGACCGAGGTGCCGCACGACAGGTCGTAGCGGCGCAGGCCGAGCCCGTAGTGCCGGGTGTTCGTGGCGTCCGTCGGCGTGACGGTGGTCATCAGGTCCATCATGCGCGCGGGCAGCAGCCGGCCGCCGAGCAGCGCGGACGTGAAGGTGTTGAGGTCGGCCGGGTTGGCGATCACCGCCCCGGCGGACTGGGCCCACGACACCGTCTGCTCGGTGGAGTCGACCAGCGGAGCGCCGGCCTCGTCGGGGTGCAGGTAGCCGCGCGCGTGCAGCCCCTTGATCTGCGTGCCCGGGTGCACGTAGGAGGTGTTGCGCAGCTTCAGCGGCTTGATGATGCGCCGCTCGTACTCCTTGGCCACGCCGTTGCCGGTGGCCTTCTCGATGAGCATGCCCACGACGACGAAGTTGGTGTTCGAGTAGCGGTACGCCACGCCGGGCTCGGTCGTGCGGGGCTCGGCGAGCGAGAGGTTCACCAGCTCCTGGTAGCTGAACACCTTGTTGCGCACGGACTCGAAGCCCGGCACGGTCTTGTCGAACATGGCGTTGGTGTAGTCCGCCAGCCCGCTGCGGTGGGTCAGCAGATGGCGCACCGTGATCCGGTCGTCGGGCAGCAGCCCGGGCAGGTAGTGGTTGACGGCGGTGTCCAGATCGATCCGGCCCTCGTTCACCAGCTGCAGCAGGACGACGGAGGTGAACGTCTTGCTGACGCTCCCGATCCGGAAACGGGCCTGCGGGTCCATCGCCGCGCCCGTCACCTTGTCGCGCACTCCCACGGTCCGGACGCTGACGCCGTCGGGGCCGCTGAACCGGGCCATGGCGCCGGGCGCTCCGGCGGCGGTCGTGTTCCGCAACGCCTGGGTCAGCGCTTCGAGATCGGGGGTGGTCGGGGCGGCGTGGGCGGTGGTCGCCGGAGCCACGGCGGCCATCACCGCCAGCAGGGCTGTGCTGAGGGCCAGGCGTCGGTTCATGGGCAGGGGCACGATGCTCCTCCGGTGGGGGGTCGGTCGGCGTCGGTTCGCGGCGGTCGCGATCGGGCGCGGCCGTTCGCGGTCGTTCGGGTCGTCAGGGTTGATCGATCACGAGCCTACGCAAGATCATCGGACCGGAACGACGTCGGTACGAGCGCAAACGCGCCAAATATCAGAGGCAGTTCCGCCGTGCGGGCGAGCCGCCGAGGACATCCCGGCGCGGCCCGTGCCCGGGTGCGGCGCACCCAGGCACGCCGACCGGGGCGCGATCTAACCTGAAGGCGTGACCAGTAGTGAACTCGGAGATTTCCTGCGTGCCCGTCGCGCGCGCCTGCGGCCCGGTGACGTGGGGCTCGCCTCCTACGGGCGCCGCCGCGTGGCAGGACTGCGCCGGGAGGAGGTCGCCGTCCTGGCCGGAATGAACAGCGACTACTACGCCCGGCTGGAACAGGGGCGCGAGCGCGGACCCTCCCCGCAGATCCTCGACGCGATCAGCGGTGCCCTGCGGATGGACGAAGCGGCGCGGGAACACCTCTTCCGGTTGGCGGGCAGCACTCCGCACCGTGAGCGGCCGCAGCCGAGGGAGTCGGTCGCCGCCGCCCTGCACCAACTGCTGGACGGCTTCACGGGCACCCCGGCGTTCGTCCTGAACCCCGCCACCGACGTCCTGGCGGCCAACGCGCTGGCGGAGGCGCTGTTCTCCCCGTTCGCGCAGCGGGAGAACCTCGCGCGGATGACGTTCCTCGACCCGGCGGCGCGGCCGTTCTTCGTCCACTGGGACCGCGCGGCCGAGGCCGTGGTGGCCGGCCTGCGCCACGCTACCGGGCTCGACCCCCACTACCCGAAGCTGCGCGACATCGTCCGCGAACTGGGGCGCGACAGTGCGGAGTTCGCCGCACTCTGGTCGGCGCACACGGTCCGAGGAAAGACCGGCGCGGCCAAGGAACTCGACCACCCCGACGTCGGACCCCTCTCGCTCACCTTCCACTCCTTCGACGTGCGCGGAGCGCCGGGCCAGCAGCTGGTGGTCTACCACGCCGGCCCGGGCAGCCCGAGCGCCCGCGCGCTCGCCCTCCTCGGCAGTCTGCACGCCACCCGCCGGCCGTCATGACCGATCGGCCTCCGACCTGCGGCGATGGCGCTGAAATATACTGGTGGGGTGACTGAGAACCTCCTGCCTCCCTGCCCCGAATGCGCGGGCGCGTACACCTACGAGATGGGAGCGCTGCTGGTCTGCCCCGAATGCGGGCACGAGTGGGCGCTCGCATCCGGCGAGTCCGGTGGTGCCTCCGAGGAGCGGGTGATCAAGGATGCGGTCGGCAATGTGCTGGCCGACGGCGACACCGTGACGGTCGTCAAGGGCCTGAAGGTCAAGGGCAGCCCGACGGGCATCAAGGCGGGCACCAAGGTGCGCAACATCCGTCTGGTGGAGGGTGTCGACGGCCACGACATCGACTGCAGGATCGAGGGCTTCGGCCCCATGCAGCTGAAGTCCAGCGTGGTCAGGAAGGTCTGACCGGCCACCCGCCGGTCGGGCCCGGAAGCGGCGAAGGCGCCTGTCGGGCAGGGCCCCGACCAGGCGCCTTCGTCGTTCTTCCGGAGAAACGGGGCGGCGGGCCCGGCCGCTTCGGCGGGCGGCGGTCCATGAGCCGGCGCGCTCATGGACCCGGGACCTCGCCGAAGGCTCCGACCCGGCGGGTGGGTCAGCGCGCGGCGTGGACGCGGAGGGGAAGGGTCGCCGTGGTGGCGATGGTCGCCGTGGCGGTGAAGACGGCCTCGTCGTTCTGACGGGCGACGACGTGTACGGGATGGCGGTCCGGCACGGTCGTCTCCGCGGCCGCCGGGAGCGTCTCGATCCAGCAGGCCGAGGTCAGCTCGGCATAGCGGAAGAAACGTATCTCCATATCGGTGAGGATTCCCCGTCGGGGGAAGGCGGAACGGTACGCGGCCTGGCGCACGGCTTCCAGGAGCAGCATGCCGGGGGCGTGGTCGACGGGGTGGTCGAAGAGGATCGGATGGTTGACGTCGACCCGGAGCTGGGCGCGCCGCGTCGAGCTGGTGGGGGAGAGGACCACGTCGTGGAAGCGGTCGCGGCCCACGCGCCGGGGTGTCAGCGGCGGCGGGAGCGGGATGGTGCGGGCGGCCACCTCGTCGAGGTCCGCGTTCCTGCCGCGCAGCCGCCGGTAGACGGCCTCCGGCTGGTTGGTGAAGCCGGCTTCGGCGGTGCCCAGGAGCTGCCCGTCGCGCGTCGCGGTCACGTGCATGGTCAGACCGGCGAGTCTTCGGCCGCGGCGGGATATGCCGGAGCAGCGGATGTGCAGTGCGATGTCGGCCGGAGTCGCACCGACGGCGAGGGCGTCGGCATTGGTCGAGTAACTGAACGTGTCCCAGATCTGGCGGTGACCGAAGGGCACGTCGTACGCGACGTGACTCAGGAGCGGGATGGCCTGGCGGACGGATTCGGCCAGGAGCAGGGGATCGTGGTGTCCCCCGTCCGGTGTGTAGAAGCTGTGGGTACGGGGCCATTGGGCGGTGACGACGTATTCGTCCGGCGCGACGGCGCGCCACCCGGTGAGCAGGACCTCCGAGTGAGCGCTCTTGTGTACGTACTCCCGGGGTAAGGCGCTGCTGAGCGCGGCGATGGGTGAGGCGGAGTGATCAGCTGACACAGTCATGGTTGAGCCCCCCTAGACGTCGGACATGAGCTGGTGCTTGTTCGGCGCGGGTCCTAAAATAAAGGATGTTCGTTTTTTTTGTCGAGATTAGTTAGGTGCTCATGTCAGAACGGAAGCAGCAACGCGCGCCCCAACTCAGGGCAGTTCAGACCAAAGCCGCCATCCTGCGTGCCGCTGCCGAGGTCTTCGACGAGTTCGGCTTCAGCGGGGCCAGCATCAGCAAGATCATGAAGCGGGCGGACGTCACGCAGGGCGGGATGTACTTCCACTTCAGCTCGAAGGAGGAGCTCGCCTACGCCGTCATGGTCGGCCAGGGCGACGGCTTGGAGTTCCCCGCCGGGGAGGACGGCCTGCAGCACCTGGTGGACATCACCCTCTACCTCGCCGAGCAGCTCCAGCACAATCCGGTCCTCCGGGCGGGCGTACGACTGGCAGTTGAACAGGGCGAGTTCGGCCTGCGCGACGACGTCGCCTACCAGGCATGGGTCCTGGAGTTCCGCCAGCAGCTGCGCTTCGCCCGCGCCAAGGGGGAGCTCCAGCCGGACGTCGACGACCACGAACTGGCCTGGGTGCTGGTCAGCTCCTTCACCGGCGCGCAGCTCTTCTCCCAGGCATCGACCGGCCGGGCCGACCTGCCGCAGCGGATCGCCTCGCTGTGGCGCTACCTGCTGCCCGCGGTGGCGGCCGACGACATTCGCGGCGGGCTGCGTCTGACGCTGCCGCCGGCCGCGCCCGAGGCGGAGCCGAAGCCGGGATCGAAGTCGGCTCCGGCCTCGAAGTCGAAGTCGGCTTCGGCCTCGGCTTCGGAGAAGCGGGCTTGAACACCCGTCATGTCGTCGTCACCGGCGCGACCGGCTTCGTGGGGTCGGCGGTGCTGCGCCGACTGGCCGCGCAGGACCCGCAGGCCGTGGTGCGCGCGGTGTCCCGTACCCCGCCCTCCGCAGCTCCGCCCGGCGCGCGCTGGGTGGACGCGGACCTGGCCGACGGGCAGTCCCTGCGCGGGGTGTGCGACGGCGCGGACGTCCTGCTGTCGCTGGCCTCCTACGTCGGACCGGATGCCGGCCGGTGCACCGCGGTCAACTCCGCTGGAGCCGCGGCCCTGGTGGCCGAGGCCCGACGGGCCGGGGTGGGGCGGATCGTCCACCTGTCCACCTGCGCCGTGTACGGACCCGGACCGCACCGGGGCCAGGACGCAGGGGAGCTGACGCCCGCCCCGGTGTCGCCGGCCAGCGGCAGCCGACTGGCGGGGGAGCGGCCGGTGCTCGACGCCGGGGGACTGGTCCTGCGCGCGGGGCTGGTGCTGGGAAGGGGCGACCGGTGGGCCGTACCGGCTCTCGTCGACGCCTTCCGGCGCGTACCGGCGCAGTGGGACGGTGGAGGGGGACTGGCCTCCTTCGTCGACGTCGACGACCTGGCGCGGCTCGTCGTGGCGTTCGCGCTCGGCGGTGGCGCCGCGGCGGGGGCCGCGGGGGTGCTGCACGCCCACCACCCGGTGCCGGTGCGCAACCGGGACCTGATGGACGCGCTCGCCGGGTACGGGGTGCTGCCGGAGCGGCCCTGCGCCGACTGGTCGTGGCGCAGGTGCCTGGACACCCTGGCCGCGACCCCGGGTTGGGTGAGCGGGCGTCAGTTCACGCTGCTGGCCCGGGACCACTGGTACCGCGCCGACGCGGCATGGGAACTCGCCGGGATCGCGCCCGGGCCCGGCCCGCTGGACCGGCTCGGTCCGGCCGCGCAGTGGTACCGGGAGCGGGGCGGGGTCGCCCCGGGGTGACGGCGGCGATCTGCCAAAGCCTCGGCGGGATGGGGTGTGGGCGGGCTGTGTCGGGCAGGACGGCGGGTAGCGTCCGAAGCACAGCCGGTCACCCCTGAAGGAGTGGAAATGCCCGATCTTTCGAACATCGTCAAGGCGTATGACGTGCGTGGTGTCGTGCCGGACGAGTGGGACGAGTCCCTGGCCGAGCTGTTCGGTGCCGCGTTCGT
>NZ_JBSGXU010000203.1:0-14321 GCF_053610205.1 Streptomyces sp. NPDC054932
GGCTGAAAGCCGGCGCGGCCGGAACGGTCAGAGCAGGCGGCGGACCGTATGGGCGGAGCCGACCTCGCGCGGGGTCTCGCCCACGTATTCGTGTCCCCGCATCGCGCACCACGCCGGGATGTCCAGCCGGGCCACCTCGTCGTCGGAGACGACCGTGACGGTGCCGCCCACCGGGACGGTCACGATGGCCCGGGCCAGTTCGATCACCGGCTGGGGGCACCGCAGCCCGAGCGCGTCGAGCTCCAGGGAGTCCGCCACCGGGGCCACCGCCGGGGGTTCGGACACGCCGAGCCGCTCCCGTACGCCGGCCACCGCGCCCGGGAGCACCTCCAGGAACGCGTTGACCTCCTCCGCCGGGGTCCCCGGCGGCAGGGACACCCGTACGTTCCCCTCCGACAGCACGCCCATCGCCCGCAGCACGTGACTGGGGGTCAGTGTGGAGCTCGTGCACGAGGAGCCCGAGGAGACCGAGAAACCGGCCCGGTCCAGTTCGTGCAGCAGCGTCTCCCCGTCGACGTACAGGCAGGAGAAGGTGACCAGGTGCGGCAGTCGCCGCTCCGGATCGCCCACCACCTCCACGTCCGGGACCAGCCGCACCACCCGCCGCCGGATGCGGTCCACCAGGACCCGCAGCCGGGCCGCCTCCGCGTCCGCCTCGGCCCGTACGGCCCGCAGGGACGCCGCGGCCGCCACGATCGCGGGCAGGTTCACGAAACCGGGGGAGCGGCCCGACTCCCTTTCGTCCGCGGGGCCTTGGGGGGAGAAGCGCACCCCCTTGCGGACCGCCAGCAGGCCGACCCCGGGCGGCCCGCCCCACTTGTGCGCACTCGCGGCCAGGACCGACCAGGCGCCCTCCACCGGGCCCCAGCCCAGCGACTGGGCCGCGTCCACCAGCAGCGGCACCCCGGCCGCCCCGCAGACCTCGGCCACCTCCGCCACCGGCTGGACCGTGCCCACCTCGTGGTTGGCCGACTGGAGGCAGGCGAGGGCGCTCTCCGGAACCAGCGCCTGCGCGTACCCGGCGGGCGTCACCGCGCCCCAGCGGTCCACCGGGACCTCGGTCGACGTCCCGCCGCGTGCCTCGTGCACCTCGGCCGCATGCAATACAGAACTGTGTTCGACCGCCGATACGACCAGATGGTTTCCGACGCGTCGGCGCCCCGCGAGGACCCCGGCCACCCCGGTGTGAACCGCGTGCGTCCCCGAAGGAGTGAACACGAGCTCGTCGGCGCGGCATCCCACCGCCTCCGCGGCGGCCTCCCGCGCCGCGTCCAGCAACAGCCGGGCGCGCCTGCCCTCCCGGTACAGCCGGGCCGGATCGGCCCAGCCCTCGTCCAGGGAGGCCTGCAACGCCTGCCGGGCCACGGGGTGCAGGGGAGCGGCGGACGCGCTGTCGAAGTACGGCATCCGGTCACGCTAACTCGGGGCCCGGAGCGTTCGAGGTCAGGGGGCGTCAGATGTGCTCCGGAGCCCGCCATTCAGGGCCATTCGCGCCGTCCCCCGGACGGCGGATCCATCCCTTCGGGGGCAGTCGCGGCGCGTTGGGCACCCTCCCCGCGCGACCCCAAATAGCGTCCAGTAGGGTTTGGTCCGCATAAACATCCAAACCCCTGCCTGCGTCAGGGCCGGCGACCGACCCGAACACGGCCGCGGCCGGCCGCGCGGGCCGAGACTCTCGGGAAGGCGCTACGTGAGTCCCTACGGCTCCGACCGCTCGCCGCGGCGCCCGATGCGGCGGAAGCTGCTGCAGGCGCTGACTGCGGGCGTGGTCCTGGCGACCGCCACTGGTTGCTCGTATACATGGAAAGACTTCCCCCGCCTCGGGATGCCGACCCCGGTAACCGAGGAGGCGCCGCGCATCCTCTCCCTGTGGCAGGGATCCTGGGCGGCCGCGCTGGTCACGGGCATCCTCGTGTGGGGCCTGATCATCTGGAGCGTCATCTTCCACCGGCGCAGCCGGACGAAGATCGAGGTCCCGCCGCAGACCCGGTACAACATGCCCATCGAGGCGCTGTACACCGTGGTCCCGCTCATCATCGTCTCGGTGCTCTTCTACTTCACCGCTCGTGACGAGTCGAAGCTCCTCGCCCTCTCGAAGCCGGCGCACACGATCAACGTGATCGGCTACCAGTGGAGCTGGGGCTTCAACTACATCGAGAACGTCGACGGCGACGCGGCGACCCCGAAGGCGGGTGGCGAGGTTCCCAAGGAGCTCGCCTCCATCCCGGACCGCTTCACCAAGGACTTCCCGGCGGGCGCCGAGGGCGTCTACCAGAAGGGTGTCCCCGGCGACCGGAACCCCCAGACGGGCAACCCGGGGCCGACCCTGGTCCTCCCCAAGGGCGAGAAGGTCCGTTTCATCCTGTCGTCGAACGACGTGATCCACTCCTTCTGGGTGGTCCCGTTCCTCTTCAAGCAGGACGTCATCCCGGGCCACACCAACGTCTTCGAGGTCACCCCGTCCCAGAACGGCACCTTCATGGGCAAGTGCGCCGAACTCTGCGGCGTTGACCACTCCCGCATGCTCTTCAACGTCAAGGTGGTCTCCCCCGAGGCGTACAAGGCGTACCTGAAGGAGCTCGCGGAGAAGGGTCAGACCGGCTACCTCCCGGCCGGCATCAAGCAGACCGACCCGGCCCGGAATGCGGAAGTGAACAAACTGTGAGCATCCTCAACGAATCCCAGGGTGCCGCCGCCGACTCGTATGAGAACGAGCTGCCGGTACGGCGCAAGCAGCCGGGCAATGTGGTCGTGAAGTGGATGACCACGACCGACCACAAGACCATCGGCACGATGTACCTGGTCACGTCGTTCGTGTTCTTCCTCATCGGCGGCCTGCTGGCGCTCTTCATGCGCGCCGAGCTGGCCCGTCCGGGCACGCAGATCATGTCGAACGAGCAGTTCAACCAGGCGTTCACCATGCATGGCACGATCATGCTGCTGATGTTCGCCACCCCGCTCTTCGCGGGCTTCGCGAACTGGATCATGCCGCTGCAGATCGGCGCGCCCGACGTGGCGTTCCCGCGGCTGAACATGTTCGCGTACTGGCTGTACCTCTTCGGCTCGACCATCGCGGTGGCCGGCTTCGTCACGCCGAACGGCGCCGCCGACTTCGGTTGGTTCGCCTACTCCCCGCTGTCGGACGCGGTCCGCTCGCCGGGCATCGGCGCCGACATGTGGATCATGGGTCTGGCCTTCTCCGGCTTCGGAACCATCCTCGGCTCGGTCAACTTCATCACCACGATCATCTGCATGCGCGCTCCCGGCATGACGATGTTCCGCATGCCGATCTTCACCTGGAACGTGCTGCTGACCGGTGTCCTGGTCCTGCTCGCCTTCCCGGTGCTGGCCGCCGCGCTCTTCGCGCTGGAGGCCGACCGCAAGTTCGGTTCGCACATCTTCGACGCGGCCAACGGCGGCGCATTGCTGTGGCAACACCTCTTCTGGTTCTTCGGACACCCAGAGGTGTACATCATCGCGCTGCCGTTCTTCGGAATCGTTTCCGAGATCATTCCGGTCTTCTCGCGCAAGCCGATGTTCGGTTACATCGGTCTGATCGCCGCGACGATCGCGATCGCCGGTCTCTCGGTGACCGTGTGGGCCCACCACATGTACGTCACCGGCGGTGTGCTGCTGCCGTTCTTCTCCTTCATGACCTTCCTGATCGCGGTACCGACCGGTGTGAAGTTCTTCAACTGGATCGGCACCATGTGGAAGGGCTCGCTGTCCTTCGAGACCCCGATGCTCTGGACGATCGGCTTCCTGGTCACCTTCACCTTCGGTGGTCTGACCGGCGTCATCCTGGCCTCGCCCCCGATGGACTTCCACGTCTCCGACTCGTACTTCGTCGTCGCGCACTTCCACTACGTCGTCTTCGGCACCGTGGTGTTCGCGATGTTCGCCGGCTTCCACTTCTGGTGGCCGAAGTTCACGGGCAAGATGCTGGACGAGCGCCTGGGCAAGATCACCTTCTGGACGCTGTTCATCGGCTTCCACGGCACCTTCCTGGTGCAGCACTGGCTCGGTGCCGAGGGCATGCCGCGTCGTTACGCGGACTACCTCGCGGCCGACGGCTTCACCCTGCTGAACACGATCTCGACGATCAGCTCGTTCGTGCTCGGCCTGTCGATGCTGCCGTTCATGTACAACGTGTGGAAGACGGCGAAGTACGGCAAGAAGATCGAGGTCGACGACCCGTGGGGTTACGGCCGTTCGCTCGAGTGGGCGACGTCCTGCCCGCCGCCGCGGCACAACTTCCTCACCCTGCCGCGGATCCGTTCCGAATCCCCGGCGTTCGACCTGCACCACCCTGAGATCGCGGCCCTCGACCACCTCGAGGACCACAGCGTCGCCGCCAAGGCCGTCACTGGTGGCAAGGAGGCCGGCAAGTGAAGATCCAGGGCAAGATGTTCCTCTGGCTCTCCTTCTTCATCCTGATCATGGCCGTCGTGTACGGCGTGTGGTCGAAGGAGCCCGTCGGTACCACCGCGCTCTTCCTGGCCTTCGGCCTGAGCGTCATGATCGGCTACTACCTGGCCTTCACGGCCAAGCGTGTCGACGAGATGGCCCAGGACAACCTGGAGGCCGACGTCGCCGACGAGGCGGGCGAGCTGGGGTTCTTCTCCCCGCACAGCTGGCAGCCGCTCTCGCTGGCGATCGGTGGAGCCTTCGCCTTCATGGGCGTCGTCTTCGGCTGGTGGCTCATGTACTTCTCCGCTCCGCTGATCCTCATCGGTCTGTGGGGCTGGGTGTACGAGTACTACCGCGGTGAGAACCAGAACCAGTAGCAGCACCTTCGCGGCCGCGCCGCGCAGCACGTGGGGCCCGGGCACCTCTTTGGGAGGAGCCCGGGCCCCTCGTTTGCAGTCGTCCCGCGCGCCGTAATTGTCATATCTTCATAGCGTTGGCTCCATGAAGCACTCACCGCGTCTTTGGACGGTACTCAGCTGCTCCCTGCTGGTCGCGTCCCTCGGGGCCGGCGCCACCGCATGCGGGTCCGGCGACAAGAACCCGCTGTCAGCCCGCCCGTACGACGCGGGCGATCAGGTCGCCTTCAACCAGAGCGCCGGCAGCCGCCCCGTGGACCCCGACCGGCCCCTCGAAATCACCGCCAAGAACAGCGGCGGCCGGATCACCGACGTGCTGGCCGTGGACACCCACGGCCGCCGCCTGGCGGGCGAACTGAGCGCCAAGGGGGACCGCTGGCACAGCACGGTCCCGATGGCCGCAGGCGTCCGCTATACGGTCACCGTCAGCACCGAGGACGAGCGGGGCGCGCCCGGGCAGCGCACCCTCACCTTCGACACCACCCCGTCCAAGGGGATCCTCAAGGTGGAATTCGGCCCGGACGAGGGCAAGTACGGCGTCGGACAGCCCATCACCGCCGAACTCAACGAGCCCGTCAAGGACAAGGCCGCCCGCGCGGTCGTGGAACGGGGCCTCATCGTCGACGCCCCGCCCGGAGTCGAGGGCGCCTGGCACTGGGTGGACGACAAGCACATCCACTACCGGCCCAAGGACTACTGGCCCGCCAACTCGGCCGTCTCCGTACGGAGCAACCTGGAGGGCGTCAGGATCACCGACGAGCTCCACGGGGCCGCGGCCAAGCCGCTCAAGCTGGAGATCGGGGACCGGGTCGAGGTCACCACCGACGCCTCCTCGCACTACCTGACGTTCAAGCGCAACGGAGAAGTGATCAACACCATCCCGGTGACCACCGGGAAGCCCGGCTTCTCCACCCGCAACGGCATCAAGGTGGTGCTGGGCAAGCAGTACTACGTACAGATGCGCGGTGACACCGTCGGCATCGGCGGCAGCGAGTACTACAACCTGCCCGTCTACTACGCGACTCGCGTCACCTGGAGTGGTGAATACGTCCACGCCGCACCCTGGTCCGTCGGCTCCCACGGCTACGCGAACGTCAGCCACGGCTGCACGGGCATGAGCACCGGCAACGCCGCCTGGTTCTACGAGAACATCACCGAGGGCGACATCGTCCAGGTGATCAACAGCATCGGCGACGACATGGACATCTTCGGCAACGGCTTCGGCGACTGGAATATGGACTGGAAGGACTGGCGCCAGGGCAGCGCCCTCCTCAAGGGCACCCAGGAAGGCCGCAGCGCCGTCGACCAGGCCCGTCTGCGCCCCACCGTCTAGTGGGGCCCGGGGCCCGCACACCGCCCCGACTTCCCCCGGACACCGTCCGGGGGAAGAAACACCGGCTCATTCACCCGTGCGGCCGTATGCCGGGCGCATACGGCCCCACGGGACGTATCAGGCGTCCAGGGACAGGCGGGTCCTCAGAAGGCCCGCCAGGGCGTCCGCGAACTCCACCGGGTCCACCGGAAGGGTCACGGCGGCGTCCGCACGGCTCCACGTGGCCAGCCAGGCGTCCTGGGGGCGCCCCATCAGCAGCAGCACCGGCGGACACCGGAAGATCTCGTCCTTGATCTGCCGGCAAACACCCATGCCCCCGGCCGGAACCGCCTCGCCGTCCAGCACGCACGCGTCGATGCCGCCCGCGTCCAGCGCCGTCAGGACCGCCGGCAGCGTCGCGCACTCCAGGAACTCCACCGGCGGCAGATCCGCGGCGGGCCTGCGCCCCGCCGCCAGCCGCACCTGCTCCCGGGTGCCCGCGTCGTCGCTGTAGACCAGAACCCGCGCAGTCGCCCGCATTTCGTTCCTCCACGTGTCCGGTGAATCACGTTGATGTTCATGGGGTCTCCCCGGCGCAGCCAGGGGAAGGGATGCTACTCCTCCCGGTGCACCGTCAACATCGGTTCGCACAGGAAGCACGGGGCATCCCCCGGAGGCCATCTGATGGGCCGTTCGGGCCTTGCACACGCCCCTGACACTCCGAACGGCACCCCCCGGGGTGAGGGCGGGATAAGCGACCGACATAATGTCGGTCGTGGCGACAGCAACGACAGTAGATACCGGGCACGCGCACCCGACGGTCAACCGGCCGAACCTCGTCAGCGTCGGAACCATCATCTGGTTGAGTTCCGAGCTGATGTTCTTCGCGGCCCTCTTCGCGATGTACTTCACCCTGCGATCCGTGACAGGACCCGAGTACTGGACAGAGCAGGCTTCGGCCTTGAATCTGCCCTTCTCGGCGACGAACACGACGATCCTGGTGCTTTCCTCGCTCACCTGCCAGCTCGGCGTATTCGCCGCCGAGCGCGGTGACGTGAAGAAGCTCCGGACGTGGTTCATCATCACGTTCGTCATGGGTGCGATCTTCATTGGCGGCCAGGTGTTCGAGTACACCGAGCTGGTCAAGCACGAGGGCATGAGCCTCTCGTCCGGTCCGTACGGCTCGGTCTTCTACCTGACCACCGGGTTCCACGGTCTGCACGTGACGGGCGGTCTCATCGCCTTCCTGCTGGTCCTCGGCCGGACGTACGCGGCCAAGAGGTTCACCCACGAACAGGCCACGTCGGCCATCGTCGTGTCCTACTACTGGCACTTCGTCGATGTCGTCTGGATCGGCCTCTTCGCCACGATCTACCTGATCAAGTAGCGATCACGTCACCGGGCCAGACCCGGCACTCCATCCAGACACACCGACGCAGAAGATCCTGACACCGGGGTAATCCGTGAAAAAGCTCTCCGCACGACGACGCCATCCGCTGGCGGCGGTCGTCGTTCTACTCCTCGCGCTGGCGGCCACTGGGGGGCTGTACGCCGCCTTCGCCCCCGCGGGCAAGGCGCAGGCCGATGAAACCGCCCAGTCCCTCGCCATCGAGGAGGGCAAGAAGCTCTACGCCGTGGGTTGCGCAAGCTGCCACGGAACCGATGGTCAGGGTTCCTCTGACGGTCCCAGCCTGGTCGGCGTCGGCTCCGCAGCCGTCGACTTCCAGGTGAGCACGGGGCGCATGCCCGCCCAGCAGCCCGGCGCCCAGGTGCCGAAGAAGCCCGTCATCTACTCCCAGGCGCAGATCGACCAGCTGGCCGCGTACATCGCGTCCCTCGGTGCCGGTCCGATCACGCCGACGGAGAAGCAGTACGACACCGCAGGTGCCGACGTCGCCAACGGTGGTGAGCTGTTCCGCAACAACTGCGCGCAGTGCCACAACTTCACCGGCGAGGGCGGCGCACTGACGAACGGCAAGTACGCCCCCAACCTTGAGGACGTCTCGCCGAAGCACATCTACGAGGCCATGCAGACCGGCCCGCAGAACATGCCCTCCTTCCCCGACAGCACCATGCCGGAGAAGCAGAAGAAGGACATCATCGCGTACCTGGAGACTGTGAACGGCGAGAAGTCGACCAGCCCCGGTGGCCTGAAGCTCGGTGGCCTCGGCCCCGTCTCCGAGGGTCTGTTCGGCTGGATCTTCGCCCTGGGTGCGTTGATCGCTGTCGCCGTCTGGGTCGCGGCCCACACCGCTAAGGCCAAGAAGTCATGAGTAGCCAAGAGATTCCCGAAGAGAAGCACCTGCCGAGCGAGCAGGGCGACGACCACCACGGTGGCGTAGCGGTTGCGGACGACCCGTTCGCGGACCCGGGCCTGCCGGTCCACAAGCCGCGCATCCAGGACATCGACGAGCGGGCGGCGAAGCGCTCCGAGCGCACCGTCGCGATGCTCTTCATCCTGTCGATGCTGGCCACGATCGGCTTCATCGCGTCCTACGTGATCTTCCCGGTCGACAAGATCGTCTACATCTTCCCCATCGGGAAGGTCAGCGCGCTCAACTTCTCCCTGGGCATGACCCTGGGTGTGGCCCTCTTCTGCATCGGCGCGGGCGCGGTCCACTGGGCCCGCACCCTGATGTCCGACGTCGAGGTCGCCGACGAGCGCCACGAGATCGCCGCTCCGGCGGAGGTCAAGGCCAAGGTCCTGCAGGACTTCGCGGACGGTGCGAACGAGTCGGGCATCGCCCGGCGTCCGCTGATCCGCAACACCCTGCTCGGTGCGATGGCCATGGTGCCGCTCGCCGGCGTCATGCTGCTGCGCGACCTGGGCCCGCTGCCCGAGGAGAAGCTGCGCAAGACCCTGTGGGCCAAGGGCAAGCTGCTCATCAACCAGAACACGATGGAGCCGCTGCGTCCCGAGGACGTCCTCGTCGGTTCGCTCACCTTCGCCATGCCGGAAGGCCTGGAGGAGGAGCAGCACGACTTCCAGGTCCAGATCGCCAAGGCCGCCCTGATGATCGTCCGTATCCAGCCGGACGACATCAAGGACAAGAAGGAACTGGAGTGGTCCCACGACGGGATCGTGGCCTACTCCAAGATCTGCACCCACGTCGGCTGCCCGATCAGCCTGTACGAGCAGCAGACGCACCACGTGCTCTGCCCGTGCCACCAGTCCACCTTCGACCTCTCCGACGGCGCCCGTGTCATCTTCGGCCCGGCCGGTCACGCGCTTCCGCAGCTGCGGATCGGCGTGAATGACGAAGGCTTCCTCGAAGCGCTCGGCGACTTCGAAGAGCCCGTCGGTCCTGCATTCTGGGAGCGCGGATGAGCACTGCCTCTGACACCAAGGCGCGCAAAGCGCCCGCCGGCGAGCGTGTGGCGGACTGGGCGGACGGCCGCCTGGGCATCTACAGCCTCGCCAAGGCCAACATGCGCAAGATCTTCCCGGACCACTGGTCCTTCATGCTGGGTGAGATCTGCCTCTACAGCTTCATCATCATCATCCTCACGGGTGTGTACCTGACGCTGTTCTTCCACCCGAGCATGAACGAGGTCGTGTACCACGGCTCGTACGTGCCGATGCAGGGCGTCCTGATGTCCGAGGCCTTCGCCTCGACCCTGGACATCAGCTTCGACGTCCGCGGTGGCCTGCTGATCCGTCAGATCCACCACTGGGCGGCGCTGATCTTCGTCGCGGCGATGATCGTGCACATGATGCGCGTCTTCTTCACCGGCGCGTTCCGCAAGCCCCGTGAGGTCAACTGGATCTTCGGCTTCCTGCTGCTGGTCCTCGGCATGTTCACCGGCTTCACCGGTTACTCGCTGCCGGACGACCTGCTCTCGGGTACCGGTGTCCGCTTCATGCAGGGCGCCATCCTGTCCGTCCCGGTCGTCGGCACGTACCTGTCGATGTTCCTGTTCGGCGGGGAGTTCCCGGGCGGCGACTTCGTCGCGCGGTTCTACTCGGTGCACATCCTGCTGCTGCCCGGCATCATGATGGGCCTGCTCGTGGCCCACCTGATCCTGGTCTTCTACCACAAGCACACCCAGTACGCGGGTCCCGGCAAGACGAACAACAACGTCGTCGGCATGCCGCTGCTGCCGGTCTACATGGCCAAGGCCGGAGGCTTCTTCTTCCTGGTCTTCGGTGTCATCTCGGCCGTCGCGGCGATCGCCTCGATCAACCCGATCTGGGCCCTGGGCCCGTACCGCCCGGACCACGTGTCCACCGGTGCGCAGCCCGACTGGTACATGGGTATGCCGGAAGGCCTGATCCGAGCCATGCCCGGCTGGGAGATCAACCTGTGGGGCCACACGCTCGTCCTGGGCGTGTTCATCCCGCTGCTGCTCTTCCCGCTGGTGCTCGGCGCGATCGCCGTCTGGCCGTTCATCGAGTCCTGGGTCACCGGGGACAAGCGCGAGCACCACATCCTGGACCGCCCGCGCAACGTCCCGACCCGTACGGCCTTCGGTGTCGCCTGGATCGCGGAGTACATCGTGCTCCTGATCGGCGGTGGAAACGACATGTTCGCGCAGTACTTCCACCTCTCGATCAACTCGATCACCTGGTTCGTCCGGATCGGCTTCTTCGTCGTCCCGGTCCTCGCCTTCATCGTCACCAAGCGGATCTGCCTCGGCCTCCAGCGCCGGGACCACGACAAGGTGCTGCACGGTCGCGAGACCGGCATCATCAAGCGTCTGCCGCACGGTGAGTTCGTCGAGGTCCACGAGCCGCTCCCGCAGGGCCGTCTGCACACCCTCACCGCGCACGAGCAGTACAAGCCGATCGAGATCGGCCCGACGGTCGACGAGAACGGTGTCGAGCGCAAGGTGAAGGCCACCGAGAAGCTGCGCGCGAAGCTCAGCCAGGGCTTCTACGGCGAGAACAACCAGATTCCGAAGCCCACGGTGGAGGAATACAAGGAGATCCAGTCCGGCCACGGCCACCACTGATCCCCGCATGAACGCATGAGGGGCTGATTTCGGTCAGTCCTGGTGTCGCCACGGCGAGAGCCCCGTCCAGTGTCTGGACGGGGCTCTTTGCCGTAACCGGGGCTGGATAGGCTGGACCCAGACCATTTCGACGTGGGCGGCGGAACATGGGGGCGGCCCACCAACAGCAGGAGCGGACCATGAACGTTGCGACCCCGGCAGGCGGCGACAGCGTGGCGGCCCGTGGCTGGCCGGGCGTTCTCGACGCGCTGCTGACCGGTCAGGACCTGCGCGCCGAGGACACCGCCTGGGCGATGGACCGGATCATGCGCGGCGAGGCCACCGACGCCCAGATCGCCGGCTTCACCGTCGCGCTCCGGGCCAAGGGGGAGACGGTCGAGGAGATCAACGGCCTCGTACGGGCGATGTACGAGCACGCCAACCTGATCGAGGTGCCGGGCCGGACGGTGGACATCGTCGGCACCGGCGGCGACGGGGCCAAAACGGTGAACATCTCGACGATGTCGGCGATCGTGGTCGCCGGTACCGGCGCCAAGGTCGTCAAGCACGGAAACCGGGCCGCGTCCTCCGCGAGCGGCTCCTCGGACGTCCTGGAGAAGCTCGGGGTCAACCTCCAGCTGAGCCGGGAGCGGGTCGTGGAGGTCGCCGAGGAAGCCGGCATCACCTTCTGCTTCGCCGTGAAGTTCCACCCGGCACTGCGCCATGTGGCCGCGGCCCGCAAGGAACTGGGCATCCGGACCTTCTTCAACGCACTGGGCCCGCTCACCAACCCGGCCCGGGTGCGCGCCCAGGCGACCGGCGTGGCCGATCCCCGGATGGCCCCGATCATCGCGGGCGTGCTCGCCGAGCGGGGCTCCTCCGCGCTGGTCTTCCGCGGCGACGACGGCCTGGACGAACTGACCACGACGTCGACCTCGCGCATCTGGTGGGTCCGCGACGGCAAGGTCTCCGAGCGCTCCTTCGACCCCCGTGACGTGGGCATCCCCCTGGTCGACGTCTCCGCCCTGGCCGGCGGGGACCCCTCGTACAACGCGGACGTGGCCCGCCGCCTGTTCGCCGGCGAGACCGGTCCGGTCCGCGAGGCCGTCCTGCTGAACTCGGCGGCGGCCCTGGTCGCCCTGGACCCCGGTCAGGGCACCCTGGAGGAGCAGATCACCGCCGCCATCGCCCGTGCGGCGGAATCGATCGACTCCGGTGCGGCGCGGGCCGCCCTGGAGCGCTGGGTGACGGCCAGCAACGCGTAGCCGCACGAGAACGGCCGAAAGCAGCATGACCCCGGTCCACCATGCGGACCGGGGTCTTGCGCTCGGAGGATCTTGTGGCAGGATGCGTACCAGGTCACGAGTGACAGCGTTTAGGCCCCGGCTTGCTGTCCGGCAACCCTCCTTCCGTGGCGGGGTGCCCCGGGTGATGACCAGGTCGTAGGCAGCAAGGCCTACGGCAAGCGCGGATCCCTCGACACCAGGGGTCCTGGTCTTCTCGAGGAGATTTTTCCGTGAGCAAGCGAATGCGATAGGGCGACTCCGCCCCTACTTCACCCCTCGGACCAGGGTCACTTCCGTGTACCCCCGTTCAGTCCGGTCCGAGGGATCTCCCGTACCCCGGACGGCCGCAGAGCCGTACCCGCGTACGGGCCACACCGAAGCCATTCCGCCCTGCCTGCCGGGAGATACCGCCATGTCCGCATCCCTGAACACCGCTGCCGCCACCGCCGTCGACCCCGCCTGTGCCGAGCCGCTCGCGGTCCTCGGCCGGGACGTCACCGTCCCCCTCGTCACCGGCGGCGAGGTCACCTACGCGGCCCTCGACTACGCGGCCAGCGCCCCCGCCCTGCAGCGGGTCTGGGACGACGTCGCCGCGTACGCCCCGTACTACGGCAGCGTGCACCGCGGCGCCGGGTACCTCTCGCAGCTCTCCACCGACCTCTTCGAGCAGAGCCGGGTCACGGTCGCCGAGTTCCTCGACTGCCGCCCCTCCGACCAGGTGGTCTTCACCCGGTCCACGACCGACTCGCTGAACCTCCTCGCCGCCGTACTCCCCGCCGGCTGCCAGGTGTTCGTCTTCGAGACCGAGCACCACGCCTCCCTGCTGCCGTGGACGAACGCCGAGGTCACCTACCTCAACGCGCCGCGCACCCCGGCCGAGGCCGTCGCCACCCTGGAGCGGGCGCTGGCCGACCGCGACCCCTACGGCCCGGCGCTCGTCTGCGTCACCGGCGCGTCCAACGTCACCGGTGAGCTGTGGCCGGTCAGGGAACTCGCCGCCGCCGCGCACGCCCACGGCACGCGCATCGTGCTGGACGCCGCCCAACTGGCCCCGCACCACCCCGTCTCCGTGCAGGAGCTGGACGTCGACTGGGTCGCCTTCTCCGGGCACAAGCTCTACGCGCCCTTCGGCTCGGGCGTGCTCGCCGGCCGCGCCGACTGGCTCCAGGAGGCCGCCCCGTACCTCGCGGGCGGCGGCGCCTCCCGCAAGGTGGCCCGGCGCGAGGACGGCGGCGTGGACGTCGAGTGGCAGACCACGGCCGCCCGCCACGAGGCCGGCTCCCCGAACGTCATCGGCGTCTACTCCATCGCCTCGGCCTGCAAGGCCCTGACCGAAGCCGGCTTCGACAACCTGGTGGCGCGCGAGCAGCAGCTGGTGGCCCGGGTCCGCGAGGGCCTCGCCGACGTCCCGGCCGTCCGGATCCTCTCCCTCTTCGGGGACGACGCCCCGCGGGTCGGCGTCATCTCCTTCGTGGTGGACGGCTGGAACAGCTCCCACTTCGCCGCCGCCCTCTCCGCCGAGTACGGGATCGGCGTCCGCGACGGCCTGTTCTGCGCCCACCCGCTGGTCCGCACCCTGCTGGGCAGCGAGCCGCAGGCCCAGGGCGAATGCGGTGCCCCGGAGGCCGCCCCGGGCGAGCGCTCCCTGAACGCGATCCGCGTCAGCTTCGGCGCCGGCACCCCTGACGAGCACGTGGAGCGCTTCGTCCGCGCGGTGAAGGAGCTCGTCGCGGACGGCGCGAAGTGGCAGTACCGCACGGAGGAAGGCCGCTGCGTCCCGGCGGTGTGACCTGCCGTGTCCCCTGCGGGGTGCTCGGCGGTGCCTCTGCTGCGCGGGCCTGCCCCTGCCCGGGTGGGCGCCTCAATCGCCGGCGGTGCGGGGGTGGGTCGGTGCCCCGCACGAGGGTCTCCTCGGCTCGCGCCTGCGGCCGTGGTTGTGCCGTTCGGCCTGGGTTGCGCGCTCGT